>USSR01000548.1 GCA_900557355.1 uncultured Bacteroides sp. | reverse complement strand
GTTTTATACGCCGTCCGTTCCTGTGGCGTAACTTTTGGATAGGTGTATTGGCTGCTGTCATTGCCGATGGGATTTTGTGGGGTGCTGCCTACTGGTTGGTGGTGTATGAGCCAGATCTGATCAGTGTTATTACGCCCAATGTTATGATGCTGGTTTCCGTATCGGTGCTTGTGTTCGGGGTGTGCATTACATGGTTCTGTGCATACCTGTCCATTAATAAGTTCCTGCGGATGAAGGCAAGTACACTGTATTATATATAATACCGGACAGTATAGTTGCTTCAATCGGAACTATACATAAATGGAAAAATAAGAGACGTTTTGAATGAAGTTAAACCGTAAATAATTAAATCATAAATAAAGAGATGAGTAAACAGAAATTTGCTTTCGATAAAACCAACTTTATCCTGCTTGCAGTTGCAATGGCGGTAGTGATTATCGGCTTTATCCTGATGACCGGTCCGGTGTCTACACCGACGCACTTTGAACCGGATATTTTTAGTGCAAGACGTATTAAAGTTGCTCCGGTGGTTTGCCTTGCGGGCTTCTTACTTATGATATATGCAGTGTTGCGTAAGCCGCGTGACAAGCAAATGGATAATGGGGGAATGAAAGAATGAAATGCTATGTGTGGGAGGATGGCCTTCTATCATAAATTATAAATCATAAATAAACTACATGGAATGGTTTGAGGCGCTCATCCTTGGGATAATCCAAGGTTTGACAGAGTATTTGCCGGTAAGTAGTAGCGGACATTTGGCTATCGGTTCGGCATTATTTGGTATTGAGGGAGAAGAAAATCTGGCATTTACGGTAGTAGTACATGTGGCTACGGTGTTCAGTACGCTGGTAGTTCTGTGGAAAGAGATAGAATGGATTTTCAAAGGGCTGTTTAAGTGGCAGATGAATGAAGAGACGCGCTATGTAATTAATATCTTGATTTCTATGGTACCTATCGGTATTGTAGGCGTGTTCTTTAAAGATGAGGTGGAATCGGTCTTTGGTTCAGGTTTACTGATCGTAGGCTGTATGTTGCTGTTGACGGCTGCTTTATTGTCTTTCTCTTATTATTATAAGCCGAAACAGAAAGAGAATGTCTCTATGAAAGATGCATTCATTATCGGTTTGGCTCAGGCTTGTGCTGTACTTCCCGGACTTTCACGTTCCGGAACTACAATTGCTACAGGGTTATTGCTGGGTGATAATAAGGCAAAGTTGGCTCAGTTCTCTTTCCTGATGGTGATGCCACCCATATTGGGTGAAGGCCTGTTGGATGGTATGAAGTTGATGAAAGGCGAAGATATTGCCGGAAGTATTTCAACCTTGTCATTGTTGATAGGCTTCATTGCGGCTTTTGTATCGGGTTGTTTGGCTTGTAAGTGGATGATTAATATTGTGAAAAAAGGGAAACTGATATACTTTGCGATTTATTGTGCGATTGCCGGTATTGCAACCCTTGTACTGTCACAAATGCAAGGATAGCAGATGAAGTTTAAAGAAGGAGAAGTACTCTATTTTAATAAACCGTTGGGGTGGACTTCGTTTAAGGTTGTGGGACATGTGCGTTATCACATCTGCCGACGGATGAAAGTGAAGAAATTGAAAGTAGGCCATGCCGGCACACTCGATCCTTTGGCTACGGGGGTGATGATTGTCTGTACAGGTAAGGCTACGAAGCGAATTGAAGAGTTTCAGTACCATACGAAGGAATATGTTGCCACCATTCAGTTGGGCGCCACCACTCCTTCCTACGATCTGGAACACGAGATAGATGCCACTTACCCTACGGAGCATATTACGCGGGAGTTGGTGGAAGAGACGTTGAAGACATTTATCGGTGAGATACAACAAGTGCCTCCCGCCTTTTCAGCCTGTATGGTGAATGGCAAACGTGCTTATGATCTGGCACGTAAAGGTGAAGAGGTAGAGTTGAAGCCGAAGTTGTTGGTGATTGACGAGATAGAGTTGCTGGAATGTAACTTGCCGGAGATTAAAGTCCGCGTGGTGTGCAGCAAAGGTACGTATATCCGTGCCTTGGCACGTGATATCGGTGAAGCGCTGAATAGTGGTGCTCATCTTACGGCTTTGGAACGTACTCGCGTAGGTGATGTCCGATTGGAAGATTGCCTCGACCCGATGAATTTTAAGGAGTGGATAGATGCTCAGGAGATAGAAATTGAAGAATAACTTAAAGAAAGAATAGATATGAAACTGTCGCAATTTAAATTTAAGCTTCCGGAAGAGAAGATTGCTTTGCACCCTACAAAGTATAGAGATGAATCGCGCCTTATGGTGCTTCACAGAAAGACAGGTGAGATTGAGCACAAAGAATTCAAAGATGTTCTGAACTACTTTGATGACAAAGATGTGTTCATCTTCAATGATACGAAAGTATTCCCTGCCCGCCTGCTTGGTAATAAGGAAAAGACCGGTGCCCGTATCGAGGTATTCCTTCTTCGCGAGTTGAACGAAGAACTTCGTTTGTGGGATGTATTGGTAGATCCTGCCCGTAAGATACGTATCGGCAATAAGCTGTATTTCGGTGACGACGATTCTATGGTAGCTGAAGTTATTGACAATACGACTTCGCGCGGTCGTACGCTCCGTTTCCTTTATGACGGTCCGCACGATGAATTCAAGAAAGCTTTGTACGCACTGGGCGAAACCCCACTGCCGCATAGCATTATCAATCGTCCTGTAGAACCGGATGATTCAGAACGTTTCCAGTCTATCTTTGCTCGCAATGAAGGTGCGGTAACGGCTCCTACTGCCAGTCTGCACTTCAGTCGTGAACTGATGAAGCGCTTGGAAATCAAGGGTATCGATTTTGCTTATATTACTCTTCATGCTGGTTTGGGTAATTTTCGCGACATTGATGTGGAAGACCTCACGAAGCATAAGACGGACTCTGAACAAATGGTTGTGAACGAAGAAGCCGTCAGCATTGTGAACCGTGCCAAGGATATGAACAGACAGGTTTGTGCCGTGGGTACTACCGTGATGCGTGCTATCGAGAGCACCGTAAGCACAGACGGACATCTGAAACCGTACGAAGGCTGGACGAACAAGTTCATCTTCCCTCCTTACGACTTTACAGTGGCAAATGCGATGATTTCCAATTTCCACATGCCGCTTTCTACTTTGTTGATGATTGTTGCTGCTTTCGGTGGATACGATCAGGTAATGGAGGCGTATAATGTGGCTCTGAAGGAAGGTTACCGCTTCGGTACGTATGGCGATGCGATGTTGATTACGGATAAGTAATGCACGTCTATTTCAGTTTAGGGACTAACTTAGGCAATAAGGAGCAGAATCTCCGTCTTGCCGTGCAATATATTGAGAAGCGGATAGGGAAAGTGATTTCCCTGTCCGCTTTTTATGCTACTGCCCCGTGGGGGTTCTCCTCGGACAATGCTTTCCTGAATGCTGCTGTCTGTATAGAAACCACGCTTTCTCCCTTAGAGGTACTTTCTGAGTCGCAGTCCATTGAGCGGGAGATGGGACGTATTCATAAATCTGTAAATGGTGTGTACAGTGACCGTGTGATAGATGTCGACTTGTTGTTGTATGATGATCTTATTCTGGATACCCCTACATTGAAACTTCCCCATCCGTTGATGCAAGAACGTGCTTTTGTGATGGAACCATTGGCGGAAATTGCCCCTGATGTGATGCATCCTGTATTGGGGAAAACCATACAGGAACTTTATAGGACACTTGTGTCTCAGAAATAGAATACTTGTGTTACAAAAATGAAATACTTGTGTTGTAGGAATAGAATGCTTGTGTTATAAAAACAGTATGAAGAATAAATATCGCAACTTGTTCTTGCTTTTTGGCGTGCTGGCTATCGTTCTCATGCTTTGCACGATGGATATGGATTATTCCGATATATGGGAGAATCTGAAGCGCGTGGGTTTTTGGTTTCCTGTGATCATGCTGTTGTGGTTCTTTGTCTATCTGATAAATACATGTTCATGGTATCTGATAATCAGGGATGACCGTAAGTATCGCGTTCCTTTCTGGACGGTCTGCAAACTGTCGATCACCGGTTTTGCCATCAATTATGCCACGCCCGGCGGGCTGATGGGAGGCGAACCGTACCGGATTATGGAGCTGGCTCCCTATGTGGGTGTAAGTAAGGCTACTTCTTCCGTCATTCTGTACGTGATGATGCATATCTTTTCTCACTTCTGGTTTTGGTTTCTTTCCATATTCTTATATATCTTCCTGTATCCTGTGAATACCTTTATGGCGATTTTACTCACTGCAATAGGAGTATTCTGTCTGCTGGCTATCTGTTTCTTTGCCCTTGGATATAAGAATGGAATGACGGTGAAGACTTTCCGGTTTCTGCAGAAGGTACCGTTTATCAAACGGTGGGCACATCGTTTCATTGTGAAACAAAAAGATACTCTGGAGCAGATTGATAGTCAGATAGCCTTGTTGCATAGCCAACATAAGACTACTTTCTACAGTTCGCTGTTGTTGGAGCTTTCGGCACGCATATTCTCCAGCCTTGAAATATACATCATTCTGCGCGTCTTCACCCCGGAAGTGAGTGGATGGGATTGTGTGTTGATATTGGCTTTCTCTTCGTTGTTCAGCAATCTGATATTCTTCTTCCCGATGCAGCTGGGCGCGCGCGAAGGTGGACTGGCACTGGCTGTAGACGGGTTGCACATATCTCCGGTACTGGGTGTTTATGTAGGGTTGATAACTCGGTTGCGCGAATTACTGTGGATAGCTATCGGAATGATTCTGATTAAAATAGGCAATAGAAAGTCGTAGAAATTTTCGTTAATACTTCATTGATTATATGCCATATTCACAGAAAACCTTTATCTTTGCACCCGAAAAATGAATGTGGAAAGATTTGAGTAGCT
>USSR01000547.1 GCA_900557355.1 uncultured Bacteroides sp. | reverse complement strand
TTTCATTGCATTGTTGCCGGGTGCTGATATCAATATTTGCATCCGTCAGAATAGCAGAGAAACCGGACAAGGCATTTAGAGGCGTGCGTATTTCATGACTCATATTCGATAGAAAAATGCTCTTGGTACGGATGGAATTTTCTGCAATTTGCCGTGCTTTTTCCAGTTTTAGCCTGGATGCTATCAGTCGTTTATTGATCTTACGGATATAGAGTACCGATGCAATGGATATGCTTAAAATAAGGATGCACCCCATGATAGAATAAAACAATAATCGGTTACGTTCATTTTGATTATCCATTTCAAGGCGGTCTACCTGATATATGGTTCGCAGCAGATTAATTTGCGAGGAGTAGTTGCGTGCATTGATAGAATCTCGTGCAGCATTGATATCTTGAAATATTTCGCATGCCTCTTTGGCTCTTCCACGTTTGGTATACAGCCGTGCCAATGAATTCTTCATTTTCAGATATCTATTGTAGACATTGGCGCTACTGGTGCTAACGGTCAGTTCATTATATAATTTTATGGCTTGCTCGTCATCTTCGACTTGCTTGGCATATTCGGCTTGGATATATTTCAAAATAGAACTGTGAAAAAAGAAAGGATAATACTCATACCATTCTTCTGCTTCCTGAATATATTCCCGGGCTTGTTCCAGGTTATTAGTATGAAGATAATAGTAGGCTTGAAAGATATTTTCTATGAAGCGGCTATGTCGATAGTCTTTTACTTGTTCTATCTGTTCCAAATAGTCTTTAGCTTCATCTAATCGTCCCAGTTTGATAAGTGTGGGGATTAATTGGATAAGTACTTTTTCCTGTAATTTTTCGGAATCTGCAATTTTATATAGCTTCTGCATGGCTATTTCATATTCCTCGATAGCTTCATTAGTCATGTTGGCATTGAGGTAAGTATCGCCAATGGCATAGTGTGATATGGCTATTCCTATATCATATTTCATTAAGGTGGTTTGCTGTAGCATGGCATTTGCTTTTTCCAATGCTTCATTGATGTGTCCATCAGATACAAGTGCATAAGCAGCCATTTGCTGCATAAGGAACATGTGTTTATAATCCTTCTTATTACGAAATGCGTCAACAAGCTCATCTTCCCACTGGGCGATATCATGCAATCTGACTTCTTGAGAATAGGCCAGATTGTTATCCATCAGATACTCTATTAGGTGTATACGCTCATTTACCAAATCCAGATTTGTCGATTGGATGTAGGAAGTACTGTAAAATAGCATCAACAAAAATAGTATGATCGTTTTACTGAGCCTCACCTGATTAATTAAATGTTTATATAATGAAATCTGATTACTTGCGACAAAAATAAATAAAAAGGGCGAGATATCCGAAAATGTCCCGCCCTTTTTGTATATATAATCCTATTTATTGTTGATTTTGTCTTTTTAGCTATGGTTTTAGCTATTCATGCTCATTAGGAACTCATCGTTATCTTTGGTTTTTTCCATGCGGTCTTTCACAAAATCCATAGCTTCAATCGGATTCATGTCAGCCAGATATTTGCGGAGTATCCACATACGATCCAAAGTTTGCTTGTCTTGCAGCAAGTCGTCACGACGGGTGCTGGAAGCAACAATATTGACAGCTGGGAAGATACGTTTGTTAGACAGGTTGCGGTCGAGCTGCAATTCCATGTTACCTGTACCCTTGAATTCTTCGAAGATAACTTCATCCATCTTGGAACCTGTATCAATCAAGGCAGTAGCAAGAATAGTGAGCGAACCACCGTTTTCAATATTACGGGCAGCTCCGAAGAAACGTTTGGGCTTATGAAGTGCATTTGCGTCCACACCACCGGAAAGTACTTTACCGGAAGCCGGAGATACTGTATTGTAAGCACGTGCCAAACGTGTAATTGAGTCCAGGAAGATCACTACGTCATGACCGCATTCTACCAGTCTCTTGGCTTTTTCCAGCACAATACCGGCGATTTTCACATGGCGTTCGGCAGGTTCGTCAAAAGTAGAAGCAATGACTTCAGCATTTACGGTGCGTGCCATGTCAGTTACTTCTTCCGGGCGTTCGTCGATAAGTAACATAATCATGTAGACTTCCGGATGATTTGCTGCGATGGCATTGGCTATATCTTTCATCAAGATGGTCTTACCGGTTTTAGGTTGTGCCACGATCAATGCACGCTGGCCTTTACCGATAGGAGCGAAAAGGTCTACTACACGAGCTGACATAGAGTCTGAATAGCCACCTTTGCACAATCTGAATTTTTCGTCGGGGAATAATGGTGTGAGATGCTCAAATGGTACGCGGTCACGTACGAAAGCCGGGTCACGTCCATTGATTTTTTCCACTTTTACTAGTGGGAAATATTTCTCACCTTCTTTAGGAGGACGGATTACACCTTCTACAACATCACCGGTTTTCAGGCCAAACAGTTTGATTTGAGATTGCGATACATAAATATCATCTGGTGAAGAAAGGTAATTATAGTCGGAAGAACGAAGGAATCCGTAACCATCCTGCATGATTTCCAGTACGCCTGTACCGGTCAGGATATCGTCGAATTCGTATACTTTTTCACGTTCAATTACAGGTCTGCGTTCGGGGACAGGAGAATAATTCTCATTGTTGGCATTCGGTTGTGCCGGACGCTGCTGTTGTACGGGACGTGGGTTGTTGTTCCGGTTATTATTATTGTTGTTATTATTGTAAGGAGTATTATTATTGTCTCGGGGACGAAGGCGTGGACGTTGATTAGCAGGAATAGATTCAACTACAGGAACTGCGGGTGTTTCAGCTTTAGTTGCTTCAAACTTACCGAGAAGTTCAGAAGGCAGTTCTACTTTTTCGGTCGGAAGGTCTTCGATAGGGATGAAGTCATCTTCGGGTTCTGACAGGATAGGGCTGTCTTCCACTACGACTTTCTTGATAACTTTAGGCGCTTCTGTTTCAAAATTCAATTCGGGCTCAGCTTTCTTAGGTTCTTCCTTCTTTGCAACAGGTACAGGTGCGGGTATGGGAGCTTTTTCTTCTACCTTAGCTTTACGCGGACGTCCCGGTTTACGCTTCGTTGAGTTAGGCGTTTCAGCTTTTTCAGGAGTTGTTGTAGTTGCTACAGCTACTTCTTTTTCCGCTATCGGCGCTTTAGGTGCCTCGGCCACCGGTGCTTTTACTGCTTCTGCTACCGGTTGTACTTTAGCGGCTGCTACTGAAGCTTCAGCTTTTGCCTTAGTGAGATCGCCATTTTTGTTGGCGGTAAAGACTTTGTCAGTACTCTCTTTTTTTACGGTTACGCGGGTACGTTTCTGTTGTCTGTCCACTTTACGCTCTTCTTTTAGCTTTTCAGCAGCAACCTTTTTGGTAGCACCTGCGATGGCTTGTTCATCAAGTATCTTGTAAACAAGTTCTTCTTTTTTTAGTGAGTCTGTCTTTTTAATACCCAGTTCTTGGGCAATAGATTGAAGTTCCGACAAATTTTTGTCGTTCAATTGAATGATATTATACATACAGTATATATGTGAATGGTTTAAAATTTCTTTTGTTATTGGACAGATATGTTCACACGGTTGCGGTTGTCGTCACAAGCAACATGGCAAATATACCTTTATTTAATATAATGATTATGGGATATTTATTATTGAACCGGAAAACTGTTAGCTACCCGCACTTAGGAGTTTACAGAATGTTTCAACGGTGCAAAGGTAATAAATATTTTTGGTTTCATAAACAATTCGTCTTTTTTTTAATTTTAAAACTTTATCTTTGCTTGATAAACCAAGAAAAAGCGCATATATTTATGGATATAAACGAAGTTCATTTCATCTATTTTTCGCCTACTCGTACTTCTAAACAAGTTGGTGAGGCAATTGTTCGCGGAACAGGACTAACAAATGTTGTTATTACGAATTTAACACTACATGCTGCTGAGGTAGATATTCCGGAGAATATACTGACTGTTATTGCTGTGCCGGTGTATGGCGGCAAGGTAGCTCCTTTGGCTATGGAGCGTTTGCAGGGTATTCGTGGATCGGGATCTCCGGTTGTGCTGGTAGTAGTTTATGGTAACCGCGCGTATGAAAAGGCTTTGATAGAATTGGATGCATTTGCTTCTGCCCAGGGCTTCAAAGTTATTGCCGGGGCTACTTTTGTGGGAGAACATTCGTATAGTACGGAACAAAATCCAATAGCCCCAGGGCGTCCGGATACAAATGATTTGCAATATGCGGAGGAATTTGGTGCGAAGATACGGACGAAAATAAATGCCGCCGTTGATATGGAGCACTTGTATCCGGTGGATGTGAACCGTATTCAGCGCCCGCGCCAGCCTTTTCTGCCTTTATTCAAATTTCTGCGCCGGGTAATAAAGTTGCGTAAAAGTGGTGTTCCTTTGCCGCGTGTACCGGAAGTGAATGCGGAACTTTGCACGCATTGTGGCGTTTGCGCTGTACATTGTCCTTCGGGAGCTATTCTGAAAGGTGACGAATGTAATACGATTGCCGAAAAGTGTATCAAGTGTTGCGCATGCGTCAAAGGATGTTCGTTCAAGGCGCGGACGTATGATACTCCGTTTGCTTCATTGCTTTCAGACTGCTTTGTGCGGCAGAAAGAGGACCGGATTATTTTATAGCTTTAATCCTACATGCAATAAACTCCTTATCATTCAGAATTTCTATAGAATTCTCCGATACATTTGTGTTTGTATTTATATTATTAAGGCGGTACCTCAAAACTCGTCAGTAACGCTTAAAAGACAATACATACGGTATAAATGGGCGTTTTATTTTCCCAACTGGAGAAAAATAGCTTAGTAATAGCTGATTGTAGCGCAACCCTTTATTCGCGTAATTTGTGTTCTATTATAATGTTTTGTTCATAACCCTGAGAAAGATTATGTACCAAGTTGTTTTTTAATGAGT
>USSR01000546.1 GCA_900557355.1 uncultured Bacteroides sp. | reverse complement strand
ACTGAAAGGTCAGCGGAAGCAACGATCATGTTTTCTACTTGAGTAGCAAGAGCACCCAATACGGTAGCTGATGCAGCACGTGTAGCAGCACCTGCTTTTTGCTCGATAGCTGCCCAGTTTACTTCAGGAGCCTTACCAGAGAAGAACAGGTCAAGTTTTGCAGCCTTTTCAGGATTAGCCTTTGCCCATTCTGATTTAGCAGCATATTTCTTAGCCATAATTTCCTTCAGTTCGGCAGCACGCTTTGCGTACAGTTCCTTCACTTCGGGGAAGATTACGAATGGATTCGTCGGATCACCACCCAGGTTCTTGATGGTATTTACATAAGCATCACCACCTAGAGGAGCACCGTGAGTCGCACAGTTAGCTTCGTAACTGCTACCATCTGCCTTGCGTGCACCCTTACCCATTACAGTATGACCGATAATCAGGGTCGGACGTTCGTTTTCTGCTTTCGCTTCGTTCAAAGCGCCACGGATAGCGTCGGGATCATTACCGTTGATCTTGATCACCTTCCAGCCCCAAGCTTCGTATTTCTTGGCAGTATCTTCGATGGTTACGTCTTTGGTTTCAGTAGAAAGCTGGATGTCGTTGGCATCATAGAACATGATGAGGTTATCCAGTCCCAGTGCACCTGCGATACGGCCTGCACCTTGAGAAATTTCTTCCTGTACACCACCGTCCGAAATATAAGCGTAGATGGTTTGCTGCATCACTTCTTCGAAACGGGCTTTCATGAATTTAGCTGCGATAGCTGCACCCACTGCGAAAGTATGACCTTGACCGAGCGGGCCGGAAGTGTTTTCAATACCACGCATGATGTCGCGTTCAGGGTGTCCCGGAGTGGGGCTGTCCCATTGGCGGAATTCCTTCAGTTCATTCAGTGTGAATTTGCCTGCCAATGCCAACTGAGAGTAGAGCATCGGTGACATGTGGCCCGGATCCAGGAAGAAGCGGTCACGACCTTCCCACGCTGGATTTTCGGGATCATACACCAGAAACTCAGAGAAGAGTACATTCACAAAATCGGCACCACCCATGGCACCGCCTGGGTGACCGGAATTAGCTTTCTCAACCATAGAAGCAGCGAGGATACGGATATTATCCGCTGCACGGTTCATAAGTTTGTTGTCGTTCATATTGATATTTATTTGATTTGAATACTATAATAAAGCAGGTTGAAGTGTCACTTGTTAATTTTAACAGCGACAAAGATAACTCTTTATGCGTAATTCGCAACATAGAAAGAGCCTCTTTTTTTGCGGTACTTCCACCTGCTTCTTGTTTAAAATACAATAAGTCTTTTCGACTGATTTACTGTAACTCTATAGTAACAATAGACTTGGCTGGTAGTTTTATCTTCAGTACGCCTTTATTGATTTTTACCTCTTTGAACGGAGCTAATTTTATATTATTAGGGTTCTCAAAAGAGTTGTAATCCGTCAGGTTGGCAGAAGTTAAGATTTCACCAACGGCTTTCTTAGCCTTTACATCCGGCAGGTTGATAGTAACTTCCTGTGCATTGTCGGCATCAATATTAGACATTGAGATATGTATCTTGCCGTCCTTGTCTTTAGAAGCTGTGGCACTTACCATAGGTACTTTGCGATTATCGCGTACATCCATGATCTCGCAGTTCAGATCGAGTGGGAGGTAAGTGGCATCCTGGTGTACATTGTACATTTTGAATACATAATAAGTGGGAGTCAGCACCATATCTTTACCTTTTGTCAGGATCATGGATTGCAATACATTTACTATCTGGGCAATATTTGCCATTTTCAGACGGTCGGTGTATTTGTGGAAGATATCGAAGCTAAGAGAGGCAACGAAAGCGTCACGCAATGTATTTTGCTGGTAAAGGTGTCCTGGGATAGTGCCGGGTTCTTCATCCCACCAGGTACCCCACTCATCGAGCATGAGGGCTACGCGCTTTTTAGGATCATATTCGTCCATGATGGCGCAGTGCTTTTTGATAACGTCTTCTATCTCACGGCACTTACCCATTGTCCAGTAATAGTCGTCTTTGTCGAACTTAGTGGCTGCTCCCTTACTTCCGCTCCAGCCGGTTACGGTGTAATAATGGAGAGAGAGTCCGTTCATACGTCCACCTACGCGGTCCATCAGGATTTTGGTCCAGTTATAATCGTAATCGCTGGCACCACTGGCAATCTTAAATAGACGGTTGCCGTCGTAGTTGCGGCAGTAAGTGGAGTAGCGGCGATATAAATCAGCATAATATTCAGGACGCATGCTTCCGCCGCAGCCCCAGCTTTCGTTACCTACACCGAGGTATTTCACTTTCCATGCTTTGTCACGACCGTTCTGGCGGCGAAGTCTTGCCATCGGAGAGTCTCCTTCGGAAGTCATGTATTCTACCCATTTTGCCAGTTCTTCTACAGTGCCACTACCCACGTTTCCACTGATATAAGGTTCAGTACCCAGCATTTCGCAGAGGTTGAGGAACTCATGTGTACCGAAACTGTTGTCTTCAATTGTGCCTCCCCAGTTATTGTTTACCATTTTGGGGCGGTTCTCTTTCGGACCGATACCGTCCATCCAGTGATATTCATCGGCAAAACAGCCACCCGGCCAGCGAAGTACGGGAATCTGGAGTTCTTTCAATGCATTGAATACATCGGTACGATAACCTTTGATATTGGGAATATCCGAATTTTCTCCTACCCAAAGTCCACCATAGATACAGGTACCCAGATGTTCGGCAAAGGGGCCATAAATTTCTTTGGGAATAACTTGTGTGCCTTGGTCGGCATGAAGCGTGATCGTTGCATTTTTTTGTGCGGACAGCGATACGGATGCAGCTAAAAGAACGCTGCTGAATAATAGTTTGTTTCTCATAATGGTTATTAGTTATATGATGTTGGTAATGTTATTTAGTATAAATCATGGCTCCACCCATCGGTTGTATTTCGATGGTAAGGATACCTTTTTTGTTGATGGCGCCTTGTGAAAGACTGGCAGTGCGGGCTTCGTTATCATGGATGATGGATACTTGCTGATTCATCAACCACGGTAAAGACAAATTCAGTTTTATGGATTGCTCGGTGGCGTTGGTGGCGGCAATGTACCATTGATTACCGTATCGACGGGCTATAACGCAATATTTGCCGGGATAGCCGTCAATGAAGCGCGTTTCATCCCACACGGTAGGTACTTTCTTCATGAAATCGAGAATAAACTCCGGTTGTTCTGTCAGGTTGTTGGGAGTGATGCCGAAATGCTGGATACCTGACTGGTAGAGAACGGATGTAGCAATCTGGAAGGCATCGGTCGTTTTACGAAGTGTACCGTTTACTCCATCTTTGGAGAAATGTTTGTTGAAAAATACACCGCCGAAGTCCATAGCTGACACTGCATTGCGGATGAAGGGGTACAATGTGCTTCGTTGAGCTTCTTTGTCGGCGTGATATTGCCCGAATACCAAATTCTCAGATACCAATGCCGCTTCACTGCTCATGTGATTCGGATACATGCGTTCCCAGCCGCGCGGCAAGGTACAACCGTGGAATACAACAGCGATTCCATATTGGTTGGCATCGGTCAGTATGTCTTCGTAGAGTTTCATGGTGGCTTGTTTATCACCGCCAAAGAAATCTACCTTAATGCCTTTTACACCCAGGGCTTTCATCCAGGCCATTTCTTTCTGGCGGGCTGGTGCACTGTCTAAACGATGTTTTGGACCTTGCGGAGCGTCATTACAGCTTCCGTTGGAGTTGTACCAGAGAAGAACATCCACTCCCTTTGACTGGGCGTAGGCAATGAGCGAGGGCATATTCTCATAACCGATTTGTTTGTCCCATAATGCATCAATAAGGATATATTCGTATCCCATGGCAGCTGCAAGATCAATAAAAGTCTGCTGATCCTTATAATTACAACTGGCATCTTGCCAGAGTATCCAGCTCCAGGTAGAACGACCGGGTTGATATACCTGTGTCGGTTCATAGAATGGGCGTACATTGTCGTAGGCAGAGGTAGTCTCAACAATCGGTTTCAAGGTCTCACCTACGGTAATGGTTTTCCAGGATGTCAGGGAGGGGATAGATGCTGCAATGGTTGCATCACCTACACCGCCATTCTCTGCTTTTTCCGGAAAAGCAATGGTGTACAAGCCGTCTTGAGTTCCTTCGCTGAGCTTTGTTCCTGCATAATGGCTGCTTACACCAGTCTCGGAAACTAACACCCATCCATCATTACCTACATGAAAGAGAGCCGGGAATGTATAGCCCAGTTTGTAACGTGAAGGCGTACCAATAGCCTCATCCAGTGTATATTCTTCTTCATAGCTTGGTTTAGTACCCATCCATCCGTCTCCCGCAGGAGCTTGGGGAGTAATGAAAGTTGTGGTGTATGAAGGAAAATCGAATCCGGTTGTTTCTTTCTCAATGATGCAGTGTGTATGCTTGGGAGAGGAAATCCGATAGGCTTGTGCAATATCATTGTTGCTTACCCGGAAGATAACTTGTAAAGTATCCCCCTTTTCATTCAGATAGTTGCACACCAACTCATTGGCTTGGTAGTGTACACGGCTTACCTTTGCATGCGGCATTGTGTAAGTCTCATCAATCGTACGTACCTGATGCCCCAGCTGTTTCAGTCTTGCGGAGAAATCTCCGATGCTGGTTTTCAATCCCAACGGAGAAGGCTCCAGGAATATTTTATTGTTATAATGAACGGAATAAATGGGATTTCCGTCCTTTAACTCCACATTTACTTTTAATGCACCGTCCGGTCCTTGCACTTCCTGTGCTGTTAGGGCACTTGAAATTGCCAGGAGGGCGGAGAGTAAAACAATCTTCTTCATGTTCTTTTGCTTTATGATATGTTTCTGACTGAGCTTATTTTATTTGAGTAAGCGGACTTCATAAATAGCAGGTGTCCT
>USSR01000545.1 GCA_900557355.1 uncultured Bacteroides sp. | reverse complement strand
ATGTTTTCCACAATACCTAGATGCTTTATAGTATTATTCGTCATTTTGCAAACTCCGCATTACAAATCGCGGCAAATTTAATCATTATTTGTGAACTACGAAGCATTCCTCAAACTTTTTCTACCTAATAAAATGTTATTTTTTGTGTTTTCGTTATCGCACACGGAAAAGGTATGGCTACCATTTGATATTTCCCAAGAATGACAAATAGACATCCTAAACAAAAAAATCCCAGCCGTTTTTATTTATTCAGCCGGGATTTTCTATCAATTATTTCGCGGATTACTCCACTATCCATTTCTCAATATTACGCATTTTCGCGTTAAAGTTCACTCCTATTTTAAATAATCGGCGATTGCCGCCAGCTTCAAAAGGAAGTGCATAATGTTTCTCATTGATTTGTCGTAAGGCATCTTCCGCCGTCCCGTCAAGTTTGAATTGGATCACATAAACAAACTTATCAGTTTGCAGAACTAAATCGATGCGCCCTTCACTTGTGTGGTATTCCGCTTTCACATAAAACCCGACCAACTTAAAGACAATAAAAAGTACATTCTGATAATGCAATTCCAAATCACGGATAAGCTCATAAGGAGTATCAGCAAAGAAACTCCGGAGACGACGGAAAAAAGAATCATAATCTCCGATACGTATTTCACGAACAAACTTCTGTATTTCAAACTCCGACTCTACCGCATTGGTATTCGCATAAAAGGGAAGCAAAAATTTAATAAATCCTTCCTCTACTTCGCGATTAGGGAAGCCTAAACTATAAATTCCAAATTCTTCGTCATACCCTTTGATAGTGAGATAACCGCTCTGATAAATCACCGGGATAGGATTGTCCGATGCAGAATCAATGCTATTCAGTACAGAGATACTTGTTTCCTCATGCGCCATACGTCTCAAATCATAATGATGTTTTTTCAGCAATTCCACCAAATAAGTAGGAGTCCCCGTCTCGAACCAATAACTTCCAAACTCTTTATATTTAAAAGTATTCAGCAGACTGAACGGATTATATATTCCGATAGAATTGTGTGTAAAGTGGTAACCATCATAATACTCCCGCAGTTTGTCGCAGATTTCATGATAACTCACCCCTTTTATATCTGCCAGTTCGTGCAGTTCAATTTCCAGATCGTCATGCAGTTCTTTTTCAGAAACTCCGCAAATATCTATGTATTGATTCCGCATGGAGATGTCATCGAGATTATTTAAATCGCTAAATACGCTTACCTTACCGAATTTCGTCACTCCCGTCAAAAATGCAAATTGAATACAACCATCCATGGTCTTCAGCACACTATAAAAAGCTTTCATGGTATTACGGAATTCCTTCTGAAGCTCCTCATTACCTATTGCTTGTAACATGGGCTTATCATATTCATCAATCAGAATGACAACCCGTTGCCCGGTTTGCTTGTAAGCCCGTTCAATAAGGCCGCGAAAACGCAATGCAAAAGTTGTTTCTGACGGAGCGGTGCCATATTGCTGTTCCCATTTCTCCAATGTGAAATTCAATATACTATCCAGGCTCTCCCGCGTATCATACTTCTCCGTATTCAAGTCCATATGAAAAATAGGATATGTAATCCAATCCTTTTCCAGCTTTTCCATGGCCAAGCCCTCAAAAAGCTCTTTCTTGCCCAAGAAATACGCTTCAAGCGTAGATATCAACAGACTTTTTCCAAAACGACGGGGACGGCTCAAGAAATAATAACTGCCTGTCTTCACCATCTGATAAATCAAAGCAGTCTTATCAATATAGAAATAACCGTCTGTCCGGATTTTTTCAAAGTTCTGTATGCCAATGGGGTATATCTTGCTACTCATACTCTTCTAAAATTATTTAAATTACAATGCAACTATGCGTACGTCTCTCTTGAAATCACCCAATCAGCAATTGTCCGAGTCTCCGCACTAAAATTAATCGCGACCTTTACCACCGGAAGCCCGCAAAGAGCAAAACGATCTGCATATTGCTGCAAATCAATTTGCTTCATGGCAGTCTTCGCATTTTGATTCAATTTCAGCTCTACCAGATAAAGAGTAGTCTTGGTGCGAAGTACCATATCCACTCGTCCTTTCAGCGTGTGCACCTCCACATCGGTATAAATGCCCAGCAATGAGAATATCACATATAGCATCTGCTGGTAATGTCCCTCATAATCCGTGTTGTCGCAATAAGGCACAGTGGAAAGAAAAGCCTGAAGCAGCTTCAAAGCCTCGTCCATATCTCCCCGCACAATGTTACGCGCCAAATTACGCACCACACTGTTCACCTCATGACTGTCACTCGTCACATAAGAGGGAATCAGGCTTTTCATCAGACCGACACGCACCTCTTTGTTTGGAATATCAAGCATATATGCGTCAAATTCCAAATCCGCACCCTTTATCGTAAGGTAACCGGCCTGATAAAGCAACGGCATATAATTAGTCGCCAACTCCAAAGGCACGTTAAAATCACTGGGAGACGCTTCCTCGCCACCAATTTCTGATGGCAACACAGCATATTTGCGCAGCATCTCTATGATATAAGTGGGCGTGCCACTCTCAAACCAATAAGAGCCGATCTCTCCCAAAGCCATCGCCTTCAGCAAACTGAAAGGATTGAAAACGTCGGGCGACGGCCACGAAAAATGATAACCGTCATAATTTTCCTTCAGTTTGTCCAACATCTCCTCTGCAGTAATTCCCAACCGGGTAGCCAGATGCTTTACATCGGGAGCCATTTGAGTACGGAGTTCTTCAGCAGTGATACCGCAAATGGCAGCATAATCAGGCAGCATACTCACATTGGTGATATTATTAAGTTCACTGAACACGCTAAGTTGCGAAAACTTGGTTATACCCGTAAGAAAAACAAAGCGCAGATAAGGATCACACGCCTTTAACGGACTGTAAAAATTACGCATCACATTACGTAACTGTGGCAAATTCTTTTCTTCATGAACCACATCGAGCAGAGGAGCGTCATATTCGTCTATCAAGACAACCACTTTTTTACCTGTCTGCTTGTAAGCGCGTTTTATAAGTCCCTCCAGACGCTGATTCACATACAGTTCCTCTTCTACACGTCCATAAATCTCCTCGTATGCCATGAGTTTCAATTCCAGTTCCGCGTTCAGTTGCTCCCTGTCCACATGTTTAGCGGTACTCATGTCGAAGTGCAACACCGGGTGTTGTATCCATTCCTTCTCCAATGTCTCCATGGCCAGTTGCTCAAACAAATCCTTCCGTCCCTCGAAATAACAGTGAATGGTACTGGTAAGCAATGATTTTCCGAAACGTCGGGGACGGCTTAGAAACAGATAGCTGGAAGCCGAATGCGTCATCCGGTACACATATTCCGTCTTGTCAATATAGAGAAAATTCCCCTCACGTATCTTAAAGAAAGTCTGTATCCCGATAGGATATAATCTTTGCAAATCTTCCATATCAATCTTATTTTTCACAAAGCTACAAAAAAATTCATTCATAAAGACCGCAGGCGGGAAACTTTTTCCCGCCTGCAGCTTTTACTTTATCTGTTTTTCACCGTTCTCCTCTCTCCTCCTCTTTTCTTCTCCTGTATCGAAAATACATTCTCCTCCATTCATCCCAGATAACCCCGGCTTCCTCTTCATTGAAGGCATCCAGACAGCACTCCACCACTTTTACGTAATCACTCAATGGGCGTTTTGCCCCTTTTTTAAATCATTAAAAGTAGAGTGGCCGATGTGTACGCTCTTGCATATTTCGTCATTTTTCAAATCCGCACGCTTTTGCAACTCTCCTATGTAAACTCCTAAAGCTACATAAAAACCTTTTTCATTTTCCATTCTTTTTTATTGTTAAAAATACACCGTAACGGTTAATTATTTTCACTTTCATCCCAACATGTCGGGACGATGTCTATTTTGCATTTACTAATTTTACACCGTGTTTTGAAACACACCCATATTTTTTGCAAAAATAAATATTTTAACTTGAAACAAAAAGAAAATGATGTCAAACAACTACAGAATGTCCTATTTCATGCCACCTATCGCTCCTATCAAAGACAAACAAGGCCGACTGATGACTCCTCCCACACTTATCCCCTTCTGCGAAGTCTCCATCGAACAAGTTTTCCAAATGATTACTTGCAACGAGAATCTCAAAGCCCTGACCGAACAAGTACGCAACTCCGAAGATATACGAATCGCCAAAGCGTCATTACTACCGTATGTGACCCCCTGCGGCACATTCACCCGCCGTAGCAGTAAGGATTTCGTCTCCCCGTCTCATCTGGTGATAGTAGATGTGGACGGTCTCCACTCTTATCAGGAAGCAGTAGAAATGCGACGTATGCTCTATGACGATCCTCTCCTACAACCTGTACTCACCTTTATCAGCCCCAGCGGACTGGGTGTAAAGGCATTTGTTCCCTGCCATTATTCCTCCACGACAAATGATACAAAAAATATCACAGAAAACATGAGTTGGGCGATGTGGTACGTAGAGACGGCATACAATACGGTAACAGCGGTTTCTTCCGAAACGAAATCCAAAGTAGATTTCTCCGGCAAAGACCTCGTGAGATCCTGTTTCCTTAGTTACGACCCGGAAGCATTGTTCAGAACCAAGTAAACGAGAATAATTAAACATTATTTTATAAAAATCAAAACATGACCGATATTGAATCTTTATGCCGTCTCACCGAAGCAGTCGAAGCGGCAGGAGCGGACATTGCTCCCACCTATCTTGAATACGTACAATTGTCATTCGCCATCGCAACGGATTGCGGTGAAGCAGGACGTGACTTTTTTCATCGCCTGTGCCGGGTGTCTCCCAAGTATCAGCGCGAACATGCCGAACGGGTATTCTCCAACGCACTCCACACCCAACGTGGAGAAGTGCACCTGGGCACCGCTTTCCA
>USSR01000544.1 GCA_900557355.1 uncultured Bacteroides sp. | reverse complement strand
GGGGACCTCATGATTATGAATCATGCGCTCTAACCAGCTGAGCTATCCCGCCATCGTTTCTCGATTGCGGGTGCAAAGATATAGCTTTTCTTGAAATCTCCAAAACTTTTGCGAATTTTTCTGTGTTTTTCTTCTCTCCTCCTGGTTCTGATGCGATGTTTTACTTCTTTTCTCTCTTCCTATTTGTCAGATTAATAGTAGATTAATGTATTTGTTGACCTTTTTGTATTAATTTTGCAGAATAATATGTTTGATGAACTATGAATAAAAAAGGCAGAACTGCGGAATCCGGTAGATTAATATGCTTGTGGATAGGAACTTTCATCTGTACTATGGTTACAGGGGTGTATGTCTATATCTTCTATACTAGCTATAAAGAACAGATACCGGAATGGAATGCATTGGCGAAAGAAACATTCGTGGAGGCGCTGAATCTGGAGGTGCAGAAGCGAGGGGACATTGTTGTGCCATTTGTTGCTGGTGATTCTCCAGAAGTGAAAACATTGGAAACCCCATTCAAAAGTCCTGTGACTTTGGCGAGCAAGTATGGAACGCATAGATATGAAATACCGCGTGTGAAATTTGATAATAGTCTTATTAAAGATACCGAAAGGAGAATGTTGCTCAGCTATGTACTTGAGAAACACCCTCTGGATGCGGATGCGTTGAATCTATTTTGGGATAGTCTGTTGGCCGAGAAATCTGTAGCGGCTAATACCGGTATTCGTCTTTCAACTACTGATTTGTTGAAGAAGACGTCCACCGTTTATTCTTCCGATAGCATAAAGGTGCTACAGGGAGATAGCTTGTTGTCTCGCTATATAGGATTTCGTTGTGAAGTGGGGGTAACGGGGTTTGTTTCTTATGACTGGTGGCGGGCGTTAAAAGTATGGCCGCCTATAACGATATTACTTTTGCTTTGGTTTTGTTTTTTCCTTCTTCTTTTATATTATAAACAGATTTCTTCCTTCTTGCGGCAAAAACTGGTGAGAAAGGAAACGGTCGTCTGTATTCAAGAGAAAAAGATAATTGTTGAAAGGAAAATGCATTTGGAGGAAGAGCCAGGGCAAACCGGATTATATGAACTGGCTGACGGGACTATTCTGGATTCAGAAAAAGGCATCCTGACGAATGGAGAAAAGACGAGGCAACTCCGGCCTCAAGTAATTGTCTTGTTGAAGCTCTTTTTACGGACTGAAAATTATCGACTGACTGCAGAAGAAATAGATAAGGAACTGTGGCAGGGGAAAGGAAAGCCTAACCAACTCTATGGTGTTATTCATCATTTGCGTGAATCACTGAAAGGTATCTCTTCTCTTGTTGTGGAATATAGAGATGAACATTATTGTTTGAAAATGCCCCATTCCATCGAGAAAAACACAGAAAAAGGATAAAAGAACAGACTTACCGATACTTACCAAAAGGTCTTTAAGTAAAGTTGGTAAGTCGTTGTAAGGCAAAATAGTTGGCATGATAGAAAATTCCGTCTACCTTTATGGACAAATATGAGGCAACTTTGTTTGTATGCTTCATACGGATATCTAATATAAATGTAGTGGAATATGAAAAACAAAATCAAAATTGCTGTAATCAGCTTGTGCGCAGTTAGCTCAATAACTGTTTTTTGTAGTCAGAAATCTTCCGGTAAACAAATGGATGATTTGCTATTGAAGAACGTAGAAGCTTTAGCTTGGGGTGAAGGAGGGTATTCTCACTGTTTGGGTTTAGGTGATGTCGATTGCCCTTTTTCTAAAACAAAAGTTGAATATGTAATGAGTGGTTACAGCCTTGAAGACCTCTATTAATATATTATTAGTGTTTCTTTTCATGGCTTGTACTTCCGTGCCTGATGAGAGAATGACGCCCTATGTTGATTTTCCTGAAACAAGAGAATTGACAGCCCGGACTTTGTCATTGGATTCAGCTTTGTTTCGTTATCCTTATAGGGTACGTGTACAGGACGACAAGGCTGTAGTGCTTGATTTGCATGGAACGGAATATTTCTTCCATGCCTTTCACTATCCCGGCTTTCATTATTTGTCCTCTTTCGGCAAGCGAGGCGATGCTCCCGAAGAGATGCTTTCAGCCGAAAATCTTCGATGGAATGGGAACTTTTTGTGGACACTTGATTCCAATAAGTCTGAATTAACCCGGTTAGGTTTTGCTTCATCCGGTGACTCATTGCTTCGTCTGGAGACAGTGAGTCTGGATGAAGAACTGCTTCGGGCACTGGACTTTGTGCAATACGATGATTCCACCTTCATTATTCCCGATTATTCAGGTGACAGTCGCTTCTGTTTAGTAAGTCGGCAGGGTAAGTTACTCCGTAAAATAGGGACTATTCCCACTGCCAATGAGGATGCCTTGAAGAGTGCCCGTCCTGCTTTAGCGCAGGCGTGGCGAAGTTTCATTGATTACAATCCTCGCAATGGAGTGCTGGCGGCAGCTACTCAATTGGGTGAAGTTCTTGAAATTTATAATCTGAAAGATAGTACGCATATTGTACGTATTGGCCCTAATGGCGAACCGGAGTTTCAGATATCCCAAGGTTATGGTATACCGACCGGTATTATGGGGTTCAGTGATATACAAGTGACAGATAGTGCTATTTATGTTGTCTTTCAAGGACGTGCATTTAAGGATATTATGCAGAAAGCGCAGCAAGGCATTAACTTACCGGATGGTGGACAAAATATTTATGTATTTAGTTTGGAAGGTAAGCCGCTTCGGAAGTATGTGTTGGATCACTATATTCATGGGATTTCAGTAGATGAGCAGAAGGGCATTATAATAGCTACGGATGTGAATAAGGATGAGCCGATAATAGAATATAAATTACTTTGATTTATTTAGAAATAATATAAATAGAAGGAATAAACGGTGAACGTATTGTTGGCGCATTGCGTACCATTTGTTCCAAATACCAAAAGAGAAAGGAGGTCTTGGCAAAGATAGTGATTAAAACTGAAATGGAAGTGTTTTTTCTGTCATTACGATAGAATGGCATGAAAAAGTTCTCACAAGATTTATAATCTTGTTTCTATGGTATAGTATAAGTATTATGCTTTTATTGATTGTTGGAAAATTCTTAATAAAAAGAAAAGTAACATGAAGAAATTAGTAAAAATAACTGTTGTTGTCGCATTTGCGGCAATTGCAGGATATGGCGTCTATGTAAATCAAAAAACTGACGCTTTGTCTGATTTCTGATTGGCTAATGTGGAAGCATTAGCTAATGGGGAATGGGGTACTGGATTTAATTGCCGATGGGCTGATGCAAACTATTGGTTTTGCACACCATTGGGTGATGGGTTAGGTTGCCCGTGTTTTATGTAAACTGATGAGGTGTGTGATAATTGTGACTTTTTAGTAGAAATTATTACACACCTCTATGCTAATAAATGATAATGTATGATTAAATATCTGTTGTCGTTATTCTTGGTCGTGTTGACATTTTCGTGCTCACCAATGACCAATTCGGATCGATATTCGTTGGAAAGGACGGATGAAGTTCTGTCTTTTCCGGTTATAGAAGAAGTTAGGGCGCCTCAAATCACAGTTTTTCTTTTTAAGGAAAAAGGAGAAAACTATTTGAGTTTTCAAAATTTGCCTAAAAGTGAAATCCTTATTTATTCAATGAAATCACAAAGCTTAGTCAAAAGATTGTGCTTGAATACAGAGGGAGATAATTCTGTACTCGGTGGCTTTGGGGGATATTACATAGCTGATATGGAACATATTTATATTCCAAGTATGTATGTTAGTAAAATATTTGTAGTAGACACTGCCGGAGTTGTAAAGCGGAAAATAGATTATTCAACAACTAAAGACGGACAACAGTTAAAACCTTTTATGCCAAGTGACAAATCCCAAATAGTGTTTATAGGTGACGATTTGTATATTCCTCAAACTGTAAATCTAAGGTTGGGTGATAAGGCTATAGAAAGGAGTCCGATTAAGGTGGTATTAGATACAATAGAGAATACATCGGAAGCACTTCCTATGAGATTTCCTCCCTTAATTAATTATAAAGACTTTGGAACAGTTGGTGCTTTTGGTGCTGAGTATTCTTTCTGCTATGATGGGAATCGCTTTATTTATTCTTTTGATGCTGATGAGGATTTGTACTTGACAACTTCTGCGCATGAGAAAGTTGAGAAAAAGAAAGCTAAAAGTAAATACATAGATCATGTAACTGTTTTTCGTTCAACAGAAGGAAACTTTCAAAAAATGGTGAGAGCACAATGTGAACATGCTTCCTATGGTAAAATTTTGTATGATAAATACAGAGATGTTTATTATAGATTTGTGTATCCCCCATGTGATACAAGTGATTATTTCGGAGATTATGTTGAACTACTTCGCTCTGGCAGAAAGAGGTTCTCAATAATGATATTAGATAACAAACTGAATGTTGTTGGAGAGACTTTTTTTCCAGCATATACTTATAATCCCAACCTTTCTTTTATACTAGAAGATGGATTGTATGTCAGTCTGAGTCATATTAAGAATCCTGACTATTCTGATGATATACTACGTTTTCAGAAGTTAGAGTTAAAAGAAATCAGAAAATAGATTATAATGAAATATATTCGGGTGGCTCTGTTAACAATACTTGTATTGTGTATGTATGCATCTTGTAGGCAGGATGCATCTAAAGAGAAGATGATTAATTTAGTCAAGAAATGGGAGAAAAAGCAGGTGATTTATCCTTCAGAGACTACTTTTACAATTTATGGAGAAGATACTGTGGTGGATTATGTAAAGTCGGGAGTAAAATATTCAATTGTTAGTTATATTGACTCTTTGGGATGTCTTAGTTGTAAGTTACAGGCAAAAGCTTGGAAAAGCTTTATAAAAACAATTGACTCAGTCTCGGATTATTCAATACCTGTAAATATATTTGTTCATTT
>USSR01000543.1 GCA_900557355.1 uncultured Bacteroides sp. | reverse complement strand
CACCCGATACGATTGTTATTTTCATTATATATAAATTGATGAGACAAAAATACGTTTTCTTAGGGAAATTATTTGTTACTTTGCCAATAAATTTAATGAATAGCAATTATAAATCATTAAACATTTAACGTTAATCATTGATTATTATGCCAACATTTGTTCAAATACTCGACTTTATAGGTACGTTTGCTTTTGCCATCAGTGGCATTAGGCTGGCTTCGGCAAAGCGGTTCGACTGGTTCGGGGCGTACGTGGTAGGTTTTGTAACTGCCATTGGTGGCGGTACGATACGTGATGTGCTGTTGGGGGTCACTCCGGGCTGGATGACAGATCCTATCTATTTGATTTGTACAGGATTGGCATTGCTGTGGGTGATTCTTTTTGGAAAACATCTGATTCATTTGCATAACACTTTCTTTATATTCGACAGCATTGGTTTGGCACTGTTTACAGTAGTCGGTGTGGGAAAAAGCATAGTACTGGGATATCCGTTCTGGGTAGCTATTATTATGGGTAGTATTACAGGTGCTGCAGGTGGTGTGATTCGTGATGTGTTCATCAATGAGATTCCACTGATTTTCCGAAAAGAGATTTATGCTATGGCATGTGTGGTAGGCGGTACGGTTTACTGGATGTGCGATCTTGTTGGTGTACATTCATATGGCTGTCAGGTGGCAGGTGGTATTTCAGTATTTGTCACGCGTATTCTGGCTGTGAAGTATAATATCTGTCTGCCGATTCTTTCGGGAAGTGCAGCAGAAGTAGAAGATAAAGACAAGGATTAAAAACTTTGTTCCAAGGACAAACTGAATAATTGCAAAAGCGAATGGAAAAAGAAAAGGGTATCACCGGAAGAAGAGGTGATACCCTTTTTAATTAAAGGAGATTCTTGTTAGAACATTGCGTCTTTCGTGTTGAACAATTTTCTTTCATTCAGTTTCACTACTTTGCCGTATTTCTCCAGCTTCTTCACGTCGATATCTTTCGGGTTACCCATGATACCGATACAGTATGGTTTACCTTTGACATTTTCTTCGTAGTACTTCACGATATCATCGAAAGTCAGCGCATCAACCTTAGGCAGATTCTCTTTGGTAGGATCATCGTTATAGCCTACACGTTGCAGTGATCTCATATACTCGGCTTTGTTACGGAAAGAAGGATGTGTAGTCAGCATCTCCTGGCGCATATAGCTCTTGATGTTGTCTATACGGTCAGCGTTCTTTGGCATGTCTGTAATCAGCCCCATGAATACATCCAGTGCATCGTTGGCTTTATCATTCTGTGTACCGATGTTACCGAACAGATAAGTCGGGTTGCCAGGCAATGAAGGTGTACCGATATATGCTCCGGCTGAATAAGCCATAGAACGTTTTCCACGGATTTCATCCAATACCAATCCGTTGAAACCACCGGAGAAATATTGATTGAATGCATCGCGAATCACGTCGTCTTTCTTGTCGAATTTCTCCATTGGCATGAAGAAGTAGATTTGAGCCTGTTCGGCATCAGAGTTCGGCAGGAAGTAAACGGTGTTCTCCGTTACGGTAGCCATAGGTTTGTCCTGTGGTGAAGTGGTCGGTTTTTCGTTGGCAACCAGTGGCAAGTTTTTGCTGAGAACTTCGTAAGCTTTGTCGAAAGGCATTGTTCCGCAATAGAAGATTTCTGCTTCATAGTTTGCTGCGCGGTTAATGTCACCTGTCAACTCGGAAATCTGCAATTCATAAACTTCCTTGTCTGTCAGTTCATCGATGTAGGATGATTTATCCTGGTAAATCATATACTGCATAAGTGCGCTGGACAAAGCGTTTACGTTTTCCTTGCGTTGCTGACGGCTACCCAGCATGGAACCTTTGATACGGCTCAGCTGTTTTTCGTCCAGTTTCGGCATCAGGATCTGACGGGCGAGGAGCTGGCAAGCTTGCGGCAAAGTTTCTTCATAACCTTCCATGGTGATGTAGAGATAGTTGCTGTTAGCACTTACTTCACAAGTCGCATTCAGTTTACCAAGCTCTTCTTTCAATTGTTGCGGCTCGTAAGCACCCATGATACCTGCATTATTCATCAGGTCTGCTGCAATACCCAGTTTACGGAATTCTCGTTCACCAACACCGTAACGCAGTGTTAAGCTGAATACATTATTTTCCGGATTCTGTGTATAGTACATCTTAGAACGGTCGTTCAATTGTTTGCTTTGTACGTCGGCAAAGTTGATGAACTTCTCGTCTACCTGCCCGATAGGCATGTTCTTGAATTGCGTAGCATACAGTGATTGTTTGCCTACAGGAGGTTCGATAGGCTTATATCCCGGTTTCTTAATTTTGGTACTCTTATCAAGTTTTCCTTTTTCGATGTAAATGGCAAGATAATCATTTGTCAGGTATTGCTTGGCAACACGTTTGATATCTTCTGTTGTGATAGCCATTACTTCATCTTTGTAGTTGAGAACTTGTCCCAGATCTTCTTCACTGATGAAAGCATCCATCAACATATGTGCTTTGTAAGTGTTAGACTCCATTCTGCGGTCGAAATCACGACACATATTGTTCTTAATAGAATTGATTTGCCATTCTTCAAATTCACCGTTAGCTACTTTCTCAATAGCTTTCAGAGCTTTCTTTTCAGCACTCTTATTTGATTCGAAGCGACGTTGGTTTTCGTCGTACAAAGGGATGCAACGCACGATATTACGGCCTTGTTCGCGACGACTGTCTGAATAAGCAAAGCCTTGTGTCAATTCACCGTCAATGGTCAGCTTGTCCAGTGTACCGGTGTTGCTGTTATTGCTCAACAGAGACATAGCGATATCCAAAGGCTTTTCATCGGGATGTCCGGAAGGTACACCTTTATATACGAGGCATACATTGGGATAATAACCGATCTTTGCATTATATTGCTTACGGCCTTTGATTTCAAGGTCGGGATAAGTTTTACGTTCGGGAGTCGGTTTAGCTTGCAGGCGTCCGAAAGTAGCGTTGATACGTCCGCTGATTTGTTTAGCATCTACGTTACCAACGAGGATGAGCACCATGTTTTCCGGAGTGTACCAATCGTTATAATAGTCGATCAACTTACTCAAACGTGGGTTTTTCAGGTGTTCCGGCAATCCGATAATAGGGCGTGCGTAGGGATGTCCTTCGTATGCCTTGCTTGAGATAAACTCTTGCTGTACGCTGCTTGGATTGTCTTGGTACATGTTATATTCCTCATATACACTTTCCAGCTCGGTCTGGAAAGTACGGAATACTGGATTAATCATACGTTGTGAGTAGATTTCCAACCATTTATTGATTTGGTAAGGAGGGAATGAGTTGTGATAATAAGTCACATCGAAACTTGTTCCGGCATTCAATCCCTTTCCACCCATACTTTCTATCAGATTCATGAATTCGGTAGATACACTTACTTTAGCGGCTTCTACTGTCAGTTCATTGATTTCTTTAGCGAGGGCTTCTTTCTTCACGGGATCGGCTTCATCCGCCATTTCATCGTATTTGGCAATGATTTTATCGTAAAGAGGCTTTTCGGTAGCCCAGTCCAGTGCTCCGATCTTGTCGGTACCCTTAAACATTACGTGCTCCAGGTAGTGTGCCAGTCCGGTATATTCTGCCGGATCGTTCACTGAGCCTGTTCGGCAGGCCACAATACCATATACATCCGATTTGGTGTTGTCTTCCCATATATATACGGAAAGGCCATTCTTTAGCTTGAATGCTTTCAGCCCTTGACCGTATGACGGCAGAGCGATAGCCATGATAGCCAGAAGAATAATGGAATTAATAATTCGTCTCATAAAATAAAGTGTTTTTAAATAAAGTGTTTTTGCTATATGTAGGCAAAACTATAAAAAAATCACAAACACTTTACGAAATCTTCGGAAAAAGATACGCTTTTTTTTAAAAAGACCGCCAGAAAACTCTCAAAATGGGGGTGAAAACTGTCATTTGATAGTTTTTGCCCTAAATAAAAACAAAACTCGACCCCTCGGAAACTTGAAACTTCCCTATACTTGCAATCGTGAATTTAAAATAATTATTAACTATTTAAAAGAGCAAAGTATGAATACCTACAGTTTTAGGAAGGATTTGATTAGTGTGCAAGAAGAACTGCTTCGCTTTGCATATAAGTTGACAGCCGATAAAGAGGAGGCGAATGATTTATTGCAGGAAACCTCACTCAAAGCGTTGGATAACGAAGACAAGTACATGCCCGATACAAATTTCAAAGGGTGGATGTACACCATTATGCGGAATATCTTTATTAATAATTACCGCAGAATTGTTCGCGAACAAACTTTCGTGGATCAGACAGATAACCTTTATCATTTAAACCTGCCGCAAAACTCCGGTTTTGCAAGCGCTGAAGGAACTTATGATTTGAAAGAGATGCACCGCATTGTCAATTCATTACCTCGTGATTATAAAGTCCCCTTCTCCATGCACGTTTCCGGTTTCAAGTATCGTGAAATAGCCGATCGGCTCGGATTGCCTTTAGGAACTGTCAAAAGCCGCATATTCTTTACCCGCCAGCGGCTACAACAAGAATTGAAAGACTTTGTTTAAAAGCTACAAGCTATGAGGAGTTACGAGCTACAAGAAGTTACGAGCTATAAACTCTGAGTCACAAATTACGAGCTACGAGTGCCTTGCAGTATGATGGCCGGGTGAACAATCATTTACCTGCCAACATAGTTCAGCCACTCGTAGCTCGTAGCTTGTAGCTCGTAATTTTGATGACAATATGATATAAAACATAACTTTTATAGCAAATATTTAAGGTGTATTTTTGACTATATGTCAGAATAAACCCTTATATTTGTACTTATTAAGTTAACTTACTAATCCATATATGTTAAACCGCTAACTACCGACTGCGATGAAAAAAGAAATTAAATTCAGTCTTGTTTATCGGGACATG
>USSR01000542.1 GCA_900557355.1 uncultured Bacteroides sp. | reverse complement strand
TGAAGGGTTCACCAGTACCACCTTAGCCAGATAAGGATTCCGGTCATTATCATGTACCGCCACTGCATGAAAGCCTTTCACCACATGGTAGTTCGTCACAAAAAGATCATAGTCTTTCAGATAGAAACAGCTGCCTGATCCACCTGCATGGGTTACTTTGAAAACCAACTGATATATATTGTTCTGTTCCATTGATTCATTGTTTTTAATCTGTTATTGTTGTCCGCCAAGTGCCTGTTGCATCATCTTCTGTTGAAGTTCCTGAGCCAGACGCATATACTCGGCCATATCTCCCCTCATCATGGCAGCCTGCATATCGGCCTGCGCCTTCATGATTTCCTCTTGCAGAGATGCTGCCATACCCTGTATTTGCTCGATGGCTTCTGCCGATATCTCTTCCAGGTCATCTTCATCCGGTTCCAGGTCACCTTCCATTATTTTATCCATCGCATTGTAAAGGATTTCAGATGCATCCTCCATCGACTTGCCGCTTGCTTTTTCAAGCGCATGCGAAAGAATTACGTTAATGTCATCCTGCACATCATTATAGAAGTAAGCTTCATAGAAAATATAGAGCAGACGTACCGCACTCCGCTCATAATTTTCCGTCTGAATGGCTTCAGTAGCTTCTTTATAGACACTCATAAAGTTCTCCTGCATATTCTTCAGGGACGAACGGCGCTTGGTAGACACCAATGTATCTACGAAATAAAGATCAGCCGCCAGTTCCTCCTTAGGCATGGCGAGCAATTTCTCAAGAAAAGCCTTTCCTTTCGCTACCACCTCGGCAGTAGGCAGTTCGGCATCCATATCGTCCACTGCTTTATCAAGATCATTCAATAACTGGCCTTGCGGACGGGCAAAGTAGGAAATCTGATAGAAAGTTGTATCGAGCACATTCCAGGAGTAGCCATATTTCCGGTCGGCATCATACTCTTTCACTGCTTCCAGTGTTTCGCGACCCAAGATTTGCAAACCTTCATAAATGCGGTCTATCTCTTCCTGCGGATAAGGGGTGACCTGCGGCTCATAGCACCGCGTAGCACCGAACTTCGTACAGAACTCGTCATCATATTTATCGCCGATATGGCAGATATTCTGTAACACGAAGTACATCTTATGGGGATGGCTCTGCGAGAGAGAACACGTGTACTCCATTCTCAACTTATCGTTGTCCTTCACAAAGCGAGGCAACAGCAACTTGTTCAGATTCAGGTCTGCAATCTGTCGAAGCATGGCTACACACCCTTTCTCGGGCAAGTTCAGGAAGTCGGCACTGATACGGTAAAATCCGTCTTTTACAGAAATATGCACCAGGATAGAACCGTGGGGAATATGAAATTCAGTACCATCCGCATTGCCATACTTCGTCCGGAAGTCCGCATTCAGGTAATCCAGCAAACTGTGGAAAGCTTGCAGGTACTCGCCTTGGTTATACAAGTCCACGCTCTTTTCGTAAGCCTCCGTATGAATGGAACTTTGCGTGGAGTCCACTACGGGAGGAATAAATGTAAGTGTTTGTTTCATGTTATAATATGGTTTTAAAGAATATCTGTCACCTGACAGGCAAGGTTTATATCATTGTATATCTCTTCAAGCAGATGTTCATTGTCCAGTGCCCGCTTGCGAAGGCAGAGGAAACCGTCGGGCATCACTCCCGCATAATAAAAAGTACCTTTGTTGAAAGAGAGCATCATATCGTGCCCGAATGTTTCGCGCAGACGGGTAATCCGGCGCATGACCGCCGGTGTCAGTATCATACGGGCGGTTACTTCATCATCGGCATAAACCACAAAATACTTCTCGAAATCCGGGTCTTCCAGATGAACGAAACGGGCATTATAGCGTTTCTTCAAGCCCTGGATATTCTTTGCCAGATAGCCGGCCTTCTGTTCCAGATGGTCGGGCAGGATAATCGTGCTGCCCTTAAAACTACGCTCCAGACGGCACCAGCCAAACATCCCGCGGAAGTTATGCGCACTACTTTCGTACCTGGAGGCGAACAGCGGACGGAGCACATAGCGGTAAAGCATCACCAAATAGCCTGTTACAGAATTCAGTTCCAACTTATTCATCAGTCCATAGGAAACCCCTATATCGGCTATATAAAGGGTACGATCTCCCCGCGGCACTTCCAGATAAGCATAGGTGGTAGCCGCCAGTGCCGGATCGGAGAAAGAAGAGCTAAAGAGCCTGCTACCGGATAATATACGCTGGTCCAGTTGCGAAGAGAAGGAGAAAAGAACGGATGGAAACATAGCAGACATAATGCTGCGCATGATATCATTTTCCTGCCCTTGGAATTTCATAAGAGAGCGGCTGAATGCGAAGTTCAGCACAATAAATCCCATAAAGACCGGGAAAATGTATTGCGTAACCACACTGTAGTTCTCTAAGCCGATATATCCAACAAGATAGCCCCCAAACAGGACGAACATCATCCAGCAAAACACAAAGAGATAGACTATGATGCTCAGAATACGAACAATCTTCTGCCAGAAATATACACGGGAAAGTTCGGTACGAAGCCTTTCGGAAAGGTTTCTGAAGTCAATTGATTCCATATTACGTCTACTACTTTAAAAGTGCACTGACATCCACATTCCGCTGTTCCTGTTCGGGAATATCAATCAGTTCTTCCTGATGATGATTCTGCCGGCCGGCTACGATGGAAGAGGGAAACATCTCAATGGAGTTATTATAGTCGGTGACCGCAGCATTATAGGTGCGGCGTATGGCTTGCAGTTGCAATTCCATATCTTCAATGCTCCTTTGCAGTCGGGTGAACTGCTCGCTTGCCTTCAGTTCCGGGTAATCTTCTACGGATAATTGAAGTTTGGAGATTAAAGAAGAAAGCTCATTACCGGTTCTTATCTGTTCAGTCTCCTGTGAAGGCTGAAAAGTTCGTGAGCGAAGTTCTGCGATACGGGTCAGCGTCTCATTCTCATGCCCCATATAGGACTTTACGGCAGCTACCAAATTCGGTATCATATCGTTCCGCTGCTTCAATGCCACACAAATGCCGCTACGGCATTGCTTTACCCGGTTCCGTTTTGCAATCAGATTATTGGCAGTCCAGATATACCAAAGTGCCAATAAGATGATAAGGGCTATTCCGATATAAAGAAGTATTCCCTGGTTTTCCATAATTTTACTTTCTGATATAGATTAATAATAGTTATATCGTATCTACTTACGAGAACGGAACAAAAATAAGAAGATAGACATAAAACAGGAAAGAAACAGGGGGGACAAATAGAAAGTAACATTTTCACTATAAACCTATGTTTTTCAACTGATTATTATCATCAGGCAGAGAAGAGGCAAGGGGATATTTTCAATGATAAGGGAAATGGCCCGATAGAATAACAGGCAAAACAGGGATAATGATCTAATTCATGCTTGATAAAAAATGAATTAAATGCAATAGCTAGCTCCGTTCTTAGGCATTCCTATACTTTTTCCCTTCCAACGGTTAGCCTTTTCCATCCGAACGTTTATTCTTTCCACCGTGGAGTTTCTTTCTTTCCACCATGGTGGAAAGAAAGTTTCCCCGTGATGGAAAGCAACTTTCTCCATGGTGGAAAGAATAAGTACCTACTACAATTTTCCTTAACCGTCGCAGCGAAAAGGGATAAAAGTGGCGATGCGGCGGCTTAACCTCTGAAACTTATATTATTCATGCGAATCAGGAGGGGAAAGTATGTTCATATCCCGTCAGAAAGGATTTATTCAGCCAGCAAGTTTTATTAGCTCTTTATACCTTACTAAACTTGCATGCCGACTTATAATCGTTAACCTAAAGATAACATTGCGATAACATTCCTTCTCTCCCTGCCGCCTTACCTTTGCAACACCGAAATAAACCCAATGTATCACTTAAATAATAAACAAATCATGAAGAAATTTCAGAAAATAGGAATCGTACAGGCAAAAGGCATTGCAATCGTTTTGGCAGTTCACGTATCAATGGTTGTAGTCAATCCTATATATACAGGACTGAAACACGCTATTGGAAATATATTCTTCAATTAATAAAAAGAACAGATGATGAAAGCGGATATCTCAATTGTACAAAGCAAGAAAGGAACCGAAATCATGGTTTCGGGAAATAAGATCAATAAGTATGGAATGCTGGCTGCAATCCTTTTTACAGTACCCATACTGCTCTTATTCCGATGGATACATGGAGAAAATATGGCTCATGTATCATTGCTGATATTCTGGTTGTGCGCTCTGGCAGGTTTTGGAGTAAATCTATTGCTTCATGCACTTTTCTTCGGAATCTTTTCGTCCAAAGGTTTCCGGTCTATCTCTTTCGTAAAGCATAAGGGAGGCATACGCTTCTGCCACTGCAACGAACCCATCAGAATGTGGCAATATCGCACAACTTGCTTCTTACCTATTCTGTTGTTAGGCATCCTTCCGCTTTTGTACGGCATGGCAACAGGGAGCTATTATTTCACATTATTCGGAACATTCTTACTTATCGGTAGCATAGACGACATCTGCATCCTCTGGAAACTGCGTTCATTCGGCAAAGATGCATTTATCAACGACTGTTCACAGGAGTTGCGTTTCCATATATGGTAATGTCAGGATCGTACCGGAAAATAAAGAGTAAACTCACTGAAACGGCCCTCTTCACTCTCCACTTCTACCCTGCCCTCATGTGCCAGCATCACTTGCTGCACATAGTTCAAACCTAAGCCAAAGCCTGTGGCTCCCCCTTTACTACTGCGTGCTGCCGCCGCAGAGCGTTCAAAGCGATTGAAGATACGCGACTGGTCTTTCAAGGAGATACCCAACCCGTTATCGCATACTTTAATTTTGCAGACTCCCCTCTCCGACTCACAGATTATATCTATTTTCACCTCTTCACAAGAATACTTGATCGCATTGTCCAATAAGTTTCCCACG
>USSR01000541.1 GCA_900557355.1 uncultured Bacteroides sp. | reverse complement strand
TTTCGCTTCAGACAGATTATTTGCCCGTAAATTCAGTTCCAAAGAAAAAGAACTGATTGAGCAAATAAAAACCACATATGCTAACAAATAAAAAGAAATAGATTTTTCAAAAAAGGAAGTGACATTCCCTCTAAACCTATATCTTTGTACCAGTAATCAGTTATAATACAGAAGCATGAACTCTACAAATCCAGATATCAACCCCGTCAAATCCTTTTTCAAATCAGTGGAGAAGAAGCTTTTGAAGCACAGTAAACACTTATACTTCAAAACTGTAATTTCTCAGAAGTCCGGTGCAAAAAATATTATAAAGAAATACAAAGAAGCAAGTACCGGAAAAAGTCCGATTGACAAGACATGCCCCATCTGGACATGCTGGTGGCAAGGAGAAGCGAACATGCCTGATATCGTTAAAGTCTGTTACGCCTCTGCAAAACATCATGCAGGTCAACATCCTGTCATATTAATCACAGAGCAAAACTATCAGGAATACGCTACAATGCCGGATTATATCTTGCAAAAAGTGAAAAACCACGAAATAAGTCTCACCCATTTCAGTGACATGCTAAGGATTAATCTGCTTAAAGAACATGGAGGAATATGGGCTGACAGCACCCTACTTTTTACCAGAGATGTAGACTCAATAATGAATCCCGATACCGATTTCTACACTTGCCATCATACGGCAAAAAACACCAATGTGGCAAACGGCAAGTGGACAGTCTTTTTTATAGCATGTGGTAAAGACAATATTCTACCCGCTTTCCTACTGGACATGTTCTATAGTTATTGGAAGAATCATCAACAAATCGTCACTTACTTATTCTTCGATTATCTCGTTAGCATAGCCTATGAAAATATCCCAGCTATTACGGAAATGGTCGACAGCGTCCCTCTGCAAAGAATCAGCAACCTGTCCAAATGCCTCAACATGCCATTTAATGAAAAATCTATGGAGGAATTTAGTGCAAACTATGGTTTCCACAAATTAACCTATAAGAAGCAATTCAATATGCTCACCCCCGAAGGGAAAGAAACAATCTATGCCCACCTACTACATAATTCTACCCATGGGATAGATGCAGACCAAACATAGAAACTACCTTCAAAAGTCAGACATCAAGAAGCCTTAGAAGAAAAAGACGAAGAAGATTTATGAGCTTTCTCTATCAACTGCAAACACTTTTTCTTGTCAAAGCCACGAGATTTGGCATATTCATCCGCTAACACAGCAAACATCTCATCAGTACCAGGTAGTCTTTCAAAATTCTTGCACCCTTCTTCCAAAGATACCTTACCAAAGCGCATCCGGTTCAAATCAATGATCTCTACGGAGACGCCCTCCGGCTTTTCTGCAAATAAGATATTCCCTGCCGAATAATCCTTATGCAAAATTCCATGTTCATGCAAAACAGCAGTGGTACGGGCTATGGCGCGAAGTATTTTTTCCTGTTCCTCAAAAGGACGTTGTGGAAGATCCCGGTAAGTATAAGGGCATTCCGACCTTAACGATACAAAATAACTCTTTCCGAACAAGAACCAACTGGAAACCGAGCAGAAACCAATGGGTGCGGGCGATCCTATATTAAACTGCCGCAACATGGCCGCATAGCGAAATGAACGCCGTGCCTTAGATTCCCGGAAAAAATTATAAATAATCCGATTCAGCAGGTGAGGTATCTGGAAAGATTTAACCACCACTTTCTGCCCTGCTATATCAAACTCCCTCAATTCATTTCTTCCTTTATAAATAACAGTACCCCGATCTTCAAAAATAACCGGAAGCACTTTCACAAAGTCACTCATATTTGAATAATCAGGAGCTACAGCCATGCACCGTGGACGAAAAAAACGCTCAATACGATTGATCCACCTGGACCAGGAACGTACAGAACGCAACTTTCCTCCTAACTCCCGTTCAAAAAATTCAGCATGACGCTTGTTAAGCACTTTCGTAACATGTGGCTTCAACGAACGGTCTACAATTCTTTTGGACCCGGCACGTACGCGATAATACAATTCTATCTGAGGCAAACGGACCACTTTGCCACCATCTTTCAGTACAGATATCCAGAATTCCCAATCCTCACGTGCAATGATCTCTTCGCAGTACCCACCTACTCTTTCCCATTCTGTTTTTCTGTAGAGTGCACAGGTATCAATCATATTCTTACGTGCCAACAGCTTCAAAGAGAAGGGTGGTAACTTCCATTCACCACTACGGTCGCCTATAAATTCGGCTCGCGGACAGACCACTTTAACATCCGGGTCTCGTTCCAATTCTACTACAGCATGGCTTATGAATGTCGGACTGATCCGGTTATCCGCGTCTACCGGCAATATGTATTCGCCATGAGACAATGATATAGCATTATTACGGGCAACACACGGACCACTATTCGACTGGGTATGTACACTTACCCGTGTATCTTTTTCCGCATACTCTTTGGCAATGTCCAAAGAATTATCTGTCGAGCCGTCATCCATCAGTATTACTTCAAAATTAGGATAATCTGAAGCAAGCACCGAATCCAAAGTCTCGTGCAGATACTTTGCCATATTATAAATAGGTATAATAATAGAAACCAATCGATACTCCATAATATTTTCAAATTTTATCCAGTCCTTTGGTATACTTTAACCAGTAATACTTCAATGGATTTTTATACTTTAATTGCTTCCACGGACGGCTACCATGCGGACGATGCCACACCGGAAGCGTAGTAAACAGATAGTTTTTGAATCCCTCTTTCAATGATTGATGGGAAATTGTTACATCGTGCCAATTCTTTTCAAGACTCAGCTGATGAAAATCAAACGAACGGAGGAAATTCAACGTCAGTAACGAGCAACAGAAGCTGCAATGTTTCTTTTCGGGAAACACCTGATTCTCTCGCCCTTTTGCAAACAAATAAGGATAGTTTATATCACCTTTCTCATCTACGGTGACAGCAGCAGCAATTCCACAATCTTTTCTTTCCAAAGCGCCATCGAACAAAGATTGCAAAGTATCTTTCTTTACCACCACATCAGATTCCACAATTACCAATCCGGCTTCTTCCGCAATAGCACGTTCTTGTGACATTTGCAGAATCAGAAGATAGTTAGGCGAAGGGTGGCTTGTGACATCCGCAAGGTTTACCAATTCGAAACCCAGTCTCCCGGATGCTTCCCGCAACCTGGCCGTATTCTCCTCCGTACTGAAATCATTGTAAACGGTATATGTAAAAGGAGTCTTCACGTCAGATGCCATAATAGCATCTACCGTCTGTAAAGTCAACTCAATGGAATCCTTTACAGGCGTAATGATATGGATACACTTCATTCCTTATAACTGTTTTATCTTTATTCTACAAATCCTAATATTTGTACAAGTTGACAAAGTTATGTATTATTTAGCACACAACCAAACAGTTTACCGCTTTTATGACTAACTTTGCCTGCAACAAATATAGAAAAAAAATACAGAAATGAAAGTCATTGTCGACAATAAAATACCTTTTATAAAGGAAGCTATCGAAAAGATAGCGGATGAAGTAATATATGTCCCCGGAAAGGACTTCACAGCTTCCTTAGTGAAAGATGCAGACGCGTTGATCATTCGCACACGCACCCATTGCAACCGGGAATTATTAGAAGGGAGTCGGGTTCGGTTCATTGCCACAGCCACAATCGGCTTCGATCATATAGACACAGAATATTGTCATCAGGCAGGCATCGTATGGAAGAATGCACCAGGCTGTAACTCCGCATCCGTAGCCCAATACCTGCAATCCACACTTTTGCTAACAGAACTCCTGAAAGGAAAGAAGCTATCCGAAATGGCTATAGGCATTGTCGGAGTAGGTAACGTAGGCAGTAAAGTAGCGGAGGTGGCTCGTGAACTGGGCATGCGAGTATTACTGAATGACTTGCCACGAGAAGATGAAGAAGGAAGTGCCGGCTTCAGTTCCCTACAATTCCTTGCCGAAAAGTGCGACGTCCTCACATTCCACGTACCTTTATATAAGGAAGGGAAATATAAGACTCTCCATCTGGCAGACCAGTCATTCTTCCGCTCACTGAAGCGCTCCCCCATCATCATCAACACTTCCCGAGGGGAAGTTATTGAAACGAATGCTTTATTGGAGGCTCTCAAAAACGGATTAATCTCAGATGCCGTCATTGATGTATGGGAAAACGAACCGGATATTAATCTCACCTTATTAAATAAGGTATTCATCGGGACGCCGCATATTGCCGGATATTCAGCAGATGGAAAAGCAAACGCCACCCGCATGTCGTTGGATTCTCTTTGCCAGCACTTTGACATACAGGCCGATTACCGAATTGTTCCACCTGAACCGGAGAACCCGATGATCACTGCAACTACCGAAACAGAAGCCTACCTACAGATGTATGATCCAAGAAGGGACAGTGAAGCCTTAAAACAGCATCCGGAATTATTTGAGAAATTAAGAGGAGATTATCCGCTGAGAAGAGAGAAAACAGCCTTCCGCGTAGTGATTTCATAGCAACTTCATACCAAGTCCGTGTCAAGTCCGTACCAAGTCCGTACCAACTCCAAGCGTATAGATACGGAGATGATACGGACTTGATACAGTTCAGGTAAGTCCTTGAACAAAGTCTTAGACCTCGGATTCCAGTAATTTTTCTATTACTTTGGGATAAGTATCATATTCCAGCACATGAATACGTTGTGCCAGTTCATCGGGAGTATCTTCCGGCAACACCGGACATTTCACCTGGCAAATAATGGCACCTTCATCATAATGCTCATTCGTATAGTGTATAGTAATACCACTCTCTTTTTCACCCGCAGCAATCACAGCTTCGTGTACGCGGTCGCCATACATTCCCTTTCCACCGAACTTTGGCAACAATGAAGGATGTATATTTATCATTTTATTGGGATAAGCATGCCG
>USSR01000540.1 GCA_900557355.1 uncultured Bacteroides sp. | reverse complement strand
TATCTCGGGACAAATCCAGCACATTGCCGGTATGCAGGAAAGTGGTATCATCATCTCTATCAATAATGATGAGAATGCTCCTATTAACACCATTGCCGATTATGTAATTAACGGTACGGTAGAAGAAGTCATTCCGAAGATGATTAAATACTATAAAGAAAACAGTAAATAAATTTATAAACGAAATGAAGGGAGTCATCATTGCTCTATGTCTATTCTGTACGTGCGGAATGCTGAATGCCCAGAACAAACTTCCGAAAAACGGCAAGCATGTCTATTCATATGCCAACGGAAATGACAGCATAGTATGCTTCTATAAAAACGGAAGATTGGTAGGACAACGGACAGAATATTATCCCAATGGGCAAATACGGTTAATATCAACCTACAAGAATGGGCGCAAGCTGAACTTGAAGCAGTATTATGAAAATGGAGCCTTGAAGCGTGAAGAAGTCATGAACGGCGATTCTTCCGAAGGGCATCTGTATGATATTGACGGTAAAGAACTGGACTTCATTCCTTATATAGAGCTGCCTCAGTTTCCAGGAGGTAATGCCGAGCTATCAAAGCTGATAGCCCAATATACCAAGTATCCTCGGCAGGCCATAAAAGACAAAAAGCAAGGATTGGTCCTCATAAAATGCTCGATAGACAAGGAAGGCAATCCTAAGATGGCAGAAGTTGTGAAGAGCGTTTGCCCCGAACTGGACAAGGAAGCGATGAGAGTAGTAGGTTTCCTGACGATGACTTACAAATTCACTCCTGGGAAGATAGAAGGACAACCGGCTAACATGCACTTCACCATCCCCGTCAATTTTCGTTTATAACTAAAAACAATAAAAAGATTATGGCAAATTTTTATACCGAAGTTCCTGAATTGAAGTTCCAGCTGAACAACCCGATGATGGAACGTATCTGCGAACTGAAAGAGCGCGGATACCAAGATAAAGACAAATTTGACTATGCCCCGCAAGATTATGCGGACGCAATGGACTCTTATGATAAGGTTCTTGAAATCACCGGAGAAATCACCGGAGAGATTATCAACCCGAACGCCGAAGGTGTAGATGAAGAAGGTCCTCACTGTGCTAACGGTCGTGTGGAATATGCCAGCGGTACAAGACAGAACCTGGATGCAATGGTGAAAGCCGGACTGAATGGTATGACTATGCCACGCCGTTTCGGTGGTTTGAACTTCCCCATCACTCCGTACACCATGTGTGCCGAGATCGTAGCAGCAGCCGATGCCGGTTTCGGCAATATCTGGTCTCTGCAAGACTGTATCGAAACACTGTATGAATTCGGTAACGAAGACCAGCACAGCCGTTTCATTCCACGTATCTGTGCCGGTGAAACTATGTCTATGGACTTGACCGAACCCGATGCCGGTTCCGATTTGCAGAGTGTAATGTTGAAAGCGACTTTCGACGAAAAAGAAAATTGCTGGCGTCTGAATGGTGTAAAGCGTTTCATCACGAATGGTGATGCAGACTTACACCTCGTACTGGCCCGTTCGGAAGAAGGAACCAGAGATGGTCGTGGATTGTCCATGTTTATCTATGATAAGCGCGAAGGTGGCGTAGATGTACGCCGTATCGAAAATAAATTAGGTATTCACGGTTCTCCAACTTGTGAACTTGTTTATAAGAATGCAAAGGCTGAACTTTGCGGTGATCGTAAACTCGGTTTGATCAAGTATGTAATGGCATTGATGAACGGTGCACGTTTGGGTATTGCCGCACAGTCGGTAGGTCTGTCGCAAGCTGCCTACAACGAAGGCTTAGCTTATGCGAAAGATCGTAAACAGTTCAATAAAGCTATTATTGAATTCCCGGCTGTATATGACATGCTGGCTATCATGAAAGCAAAACTGGATGCCGGACGTGCATTGTTATACCAAACGTCTCGTTACGTAGATGTTTATAAAGCTTTGGATGATATTTCCCGCGAACGTAAGCTGACTCCGGAAGAACGCCAAGAACAGAAGAAATATTCTAAGCTTGCTGATGCTTTCACTCCGCTGGCTAAAGGTATGAACTCAGAATATGCAAATCAGAATGCTTATGATTGTATCCAGATTCACGGCGGTTCCGGTTTCATGTTGGAGTATGCTTGCCAACGCATTTATCGTGATGCACGTATCACCAGCATCTATGAAGGTACTACTCAATTACAGACCGTAGCCGCTATCCGTTACGTAACAAATGGTTCGTATGCTGCTACACTCCGTGATTATGAAACAATTCCTTGCAGTGAAGAAATGCAACCTCTGATGGATCGCCTGAAAGAAATGACAAATAAGTTTGAGGCTGTCACCAATGCAACGAAAGAAGCTGCCAACCAAGAACTGTTGGATTTCGTAGCCCGTCGCCTTTACGAAATGGCGGCTGTATGCGTGATGTCTCATCTTCTCATCCAGGATGCAACCAAAGCTCCTGAGTTGTTCGCGAAATCAGCTGTTGTTTATCTGAACTATGCTGAAGCTGAAGTAGAAAAGCACTTCAATTTCATCCGTAAGTTCAAGGCTGAAGAATTGGAAAGCTATCGCAAGTAATTAACCGATTACTATATTTAAAGAAGGCTGCCTCAAATCAATGAGACAGCCTTCTTTTTTAGGAATAAAGCTCCTTACCGGAACAGTCTCAACTGACTGCGTAACTCATGAAGTTCATTCTGCATCTCTTCCATACGCTGCAACAGGTGATGGATGGCATCAATTCCTTCAATGTTGATGGATAAGTCATAATACATACGGCTGTAACGTTCTATGTCCGGTAATTGAGTAAACGTCAGATAGCGTTCCCCACCTTCGGTCATTACTTCTATCAGGCCACCTTCCTGTAACAAATCGATAAACGACGGTTCAATGTGGCATTTGCGACAATACTCGCTGACTATGATTAATTCATTCTGCATAGTGCTACCTCCTTTTAGTTCATACTTTGAAGTTTACGGAACAACTCTTTCTGCTCTTCCGTCAAGTTCGTCGGCAGTTTCACGGAATAAGTCACAATGAGGTCACCGAACTGTCCTTCTTTCTTATATACAGGGAATCCCTTACCTTTCAAACGAGCCTTCGTACCGTTCTGTGTTTCGGGTTTCACTTTCAGTTTCACCTTTCCATCCAAAGTGTCCACCAATTGGTCACCACCCAGGATAGCGGTATAAAGATCAATAGGCACATCCACATACAAGTCATCCCCTAAACGCTTGAATACCGGATCATCCGCAATCACAAACGTTATGTACAAGTCTCCGGCAGGACCACCGTTAACACCTTCGCCACCATAACCTTTCAATTTAATTACTTGCCCGTTTGCTACTCCCGCAGGAATAGTAATGCGCACATTCTTACCGTTTACAGTCAGCACTTGTTTATGAGTCTGGGCTGCATCACGAAGCGAGAGGTTTAAATCTGCATGGTAATCCTGTCCGCGGAAGCCTGCATTAGCACCTCCACGCCCCCGGTTTCCGAACATAGATTCAAAGAAATCGGAGAAGCCGCCACCATGACCGGAAAATTCCTGTCCATCGGATGAATACCAGTAAGAGCCACCATCCGTACCATATCCTGCACCCGAGCCGCCGCCAAAGCCTCCAAATCCACCGGCACTCGCCTCCTGACGGGCACGCTTTTGTGCCTCAAATTCATCGGCATGCTTCCAGTGCTCACCATACTCATCGTATTTTTTACGCTTTTCAGGATCACTCAGCACTTCATTTGCTTCATTAATTGCCTGAAATTTATCCTTGGCAGAAGAATCGTTCGGATTCAGATCAGGATGATATTTACGTGCCAATTTACGGAACGCTTTCTTTATATCATCCTGGCTTGCCGTCTTATCTACCCCAAGGACTTGGTAATAATCTATATAAGCCATAGTCTATAAATTTTGTTATTCTTATATACCCTATTACAAATAACGCACCAAGTGGGTGTTTTGAATATTAAAATACATAAACGAAAACTAAAAAGGAGTATTAAAAAGCATAAACCATAGATAATCAACAAAATATCCATTTACAGAAAGATTCATTAACGTCTTTTTAATTCTAAAACAATGTAAACGACTCGTAACGTCAATTAATTATTCATGCTAAAACTTCCTAAAATAAACGGAAAACACTTTATTTGTATATAAAATAATGTATTTACAGAAAGCATAATTCCCCCAACCTTAATATATTGACTTATTATGAAAAGTAACCATTGGCTACTTACGGTAGCACTCACTTTCATCGTCCTGCAAACCAAAGCAGATGCATGGATACGTATAAACCAACTTGGCTACTTGCCGCAATCTGTAAAAGTAGCAGTATTCATGAGTGAAGAACCCACTGACATACAAGAGTATGCACTTGTAGATGCCTTCACCGGACAAACAGTTAGAACTTTCAATTCTATCAAATCAACCGGAAAGATGGGCCTAATGAAGAGTACCTATCGTTTGAATTTTAGCGATTTTAATCAACCAGGAACTTATTACCTGAAAGCAGGTAAAGCTATATCTCCCCATTTTCCCATCAATAACCATGTATATAATGGAACTGCAGATTTCTTGTTGAACTATATGCGTCAGCAGCGCTGCGGTTATAATCCTTTCCTGAAAGACAGCTGTCATGTGCACGATGGCTACATCTTGTATCATCCCACTAAGACGGGACAACACATTGATGTCCGTGGTGGCTGGCACGATGCAACGGATTATCTGCAATATACCACAACTTCCGCCAATGCTATTTATCAGATGATGTTCGCCTATCAGGAAAACCCGGAATCTTTCGGTGATTTCTATGATGCTGCCGGACTTCCCGGTGCTAACGGTATCCCTGACATTGTAGACGAAATAAAATGGGGACTGGACTGGTTAAATCGCATGAATCCCGCTCCCGGTGAACTATACAACCAGATTGCTGACGACCGTGACCATGCTGGTATGCGTCTGCCCAACGAAGATACT
>USSR01000539.1 GCA_900557355.1 uncultured Bacteroides sp. | reverse complement strand
AGCAACCAACACCGTATGTTCAAAGTTAGCCAAATAATCTTCCAGCCACATCACTGTCTCCATATCGAGGTCATTGGTAGGCTCATCCAGCAACAAGTTATCCGGATTACCGAAAAGTGCCTGTGCCAGCATGACACGTACTTTCTCCTTACCACTCAAATCACCCATCAACAAATAATGCTTATCTTCCTTAATGCCCAGGCCACTCAGCAAAGCGGCAGCATCACTTTCCGCATTCCAACCATCCAATTCCGCAAATTTCTCTTCCAATTCAGAAACTTTCAAGCCATCTTCATCCGTGAAATCTTCTTTGGCATAAAGCACTTCACGTTGCTTCATGATATCCCACAAAACGGTATGCCCCATCATTACGGTATCCATTACCGTAAGCGCATCCCATTTGAAGTGGTCCTGACTTAAAACGGAGAGGCGTTCGCCCGGACCCAACATAATAGAACCGGTTGTAGGATCCAAGTCACCGGATATGGCACGCAGGAAAGTAGATTTTCCGGCACCGTTAGCACCGATAATACCATAACAGTTACCACTTGTAAACTTCAGGTTTACATCATTAAACAACACCCTTTTTCCAAACTGTACGGAAACGTTCGAGACTGTAATCATTGATCTATTTTCTTATTTAGCGATTTACAATTTATTACCTAATACCTATTACTCTGTATTTTGCGGGTGCAAAGATAGACATTTTTCTATGAATACTCGTAGAAATGCGCTGTCAATCTGACATAAAAGTATTACCTTTGCGGCGTTTTAGACAAAAGCTGCCTATTTGGCAAAGTTTTTGTTGGTACAGCGATATACTAACTTAAACCCTTGACAGCAATGAAAACAAATCCTTTTTACAAGAATAATAAGAATAGAAATATGGACCCGAAAGAAAAAGAAAACATCAACGAAGAAGAGTTAATGTCCGAAGCTGTCCAGAAGGAAGCTGCGGAAAATGAAGAATCCCAAACTGTCCTGACAGAAGAGGAAAAGCTTGCCAAAGAGCTGGAAGAAGCAAACAAAGTAATAGAGAACCAGAAAGATAAGTATCTGCGCCTTTCTGCCGAGTTTGACAACTACCGTAAACGCACGATGAAAGAAAAAGCTGAGCTGATCCTGAACGGTGGCGAAAAGACCATCAGCAGTATACTTCCAATCGTGGATGACTTTGAACGCGCTCTGAAAAACATGGAAACTGCCACCGATGTAGCAGCCGTGAAGGAAGGAGTGGAATTGATTTATAACAAGTTCATGTCTGTATTGGCACAGGACGGCGTAAAAGTAATCGAGACTAAAGAACAACCTCTCGACACTGATTACCACGAAGCAGTCGCCGTCATTCCCGCACCGGATAAAGCTTTGAAGGGCAAGATTCTAGACTGTGTACAGACCGGATACATGCTAAACGACAAAGTAATCCGCCATGCCAAAGTGGTGGTAGGAGAATAACATAATATATATGGAAAAAAGAGATTACTACGAAGTACTGGAAGTCGAAAAGACAGCAACGGTAGAGGAAATAAAGAAAGCCTATCGCAAAAAAGCCATTCAATATCATCCTGACAAGAATCCGGGTGACAAAGTGGCGGAAGAAAAATTCAAAGAAGCGGCAGAAGCATACGACGTACTAAGCAATGCGGACAAGCGTGCCCGTTATGATCAATTCGGTCATGCAGGAATGAGTGGTGCTGCCGGAAACGGTGGTCCGTTCGGTGGCTTCAGTGGCGGCATGTCTATGGATGATATCTTCTCTATGTTCGGAGATATCTTTGGTGGACATAGCGGTGGCTTCGGAGGAGGTTTCAGCGGTTTCGGAGGAGGATTCGGAGGTGGAAGTTCGCAACGTGCGCGTTTTCGCGGTTCGGACTTGCGCGTAAAGGTCAAACTGAACCTGAAAGAGATTTCCACCGGTGTAGAAAAAAAATTCAAACTGAAAAAGTACGTTCCTTGTGACCATTGTCATGGTTCGGGTGCTGAAGGTGACGGCGGTTCGGAAACTTGTCCGACCTGTAAAGGTAGCGGATCGGTGATTCGCAACCAGCAGACAATCCTCGGTACGATGCAGACCCGTACTACCTGCCCTACTTGTGGTGGCGAAGGAAAAATCATCAAGAATAAATGTAAGGTGTGTGCCGGAGAAGGTATCGTCTACGGTGAAGAAGTAGTAAGCGTGAATATACCTAAAGGTGTAATGGAGGGTATGCAGCTTTCTATGAGCGGTAAAGGAAATGCCGGTAAGCACAATGGTGTTCCGGGTGACCTGTTGATTCTTGTAGAGGAAGAACAGGATAAAGAACTGATCCGCGACGAAAACGACTTGATTTACAACCTGCTTCTCAGCTTCCCGACAGCTGCTTTAGGTGGCGCGGTAGAAATACCCACCATCGACGGCAAGGTGAAAGTGAAGATTGAGTCGGGCACCCAACCGGGTAAAGTACTCCGGCTTCGCGGAAAAGGACTGCCAAGTGTGAACGGATACGGTACGGGAGATTTATTAGTAAATGTTAGCGTATATGTACCGGAAGCTCTTAACAAAGATGAGAAAAAAGCACTCGAAGAAATGGAAGGCTCAGACAATTTTAAACCGAATACTTCTATTAAAGAAAAGATTTTCAAGAAGTTCAAGAGTTTATTTGACTAAGCCGACTTTAAACTGAAAATAGATTTTTAGCAGTATCAGTTAAAGAATGAGCATAAACTCTAACTGATACTGTTTTTTTATAATTGAAAGACTCTTTGAGTTATAAAAGAAAAAACGTCAAAACTAATTGCAGCTATCTGTTCATATAGATAGTTTTACTATCTTTGCCGTCCCCTATTCTATGAGTAGAAAGGGGAGCATGATGATAATTGATAATAACTGATGAAACTTAAAACAATTTTGCTGACTACAGTGGCTACAGGCGCTTTCATGTGTGAGCCTGTCATAGTGCATGCTGTAAATTCTACGCCCGATTCTATGGGATGGTTCCGGAAGAAAAAGAAAAGTGAACCTAACGACAGTGTTAAATCAAAAAACGAGTACGAGAAACCTACCGGAGACGGTAGCATCATTCGCCGTGGTATGTTCAATGTGTACCAGAAAAAGAACGATTACTATTTTGAGGTACCGACGAACCTGCTGGGCAGAGACATGCTGGTAGTGAACAAGCTCCAACGTGTCCCTTCCGAACTGAATGAGGCCGGAGTGAACCGCGGTACCAATTATGAAAACCAGATGGTGCGCTTCGAACTGGATAAGGCAACAAACAAGTTGCTGATTCGTCAAAGCCGCCCTCTTCCTCTCGCTCCTGCCGAAGATGCCATCAGCCAGTCGGTACGTGATAATTATATTTCTCCATTGATAGCCGGCTTCAAGATCGAGGCATTCAACAATGACTCTACCACCATGGTCATCAAAGTGAATGATATTTATGATGGTACAGAGACAAGCATCAACAATGTATTTACCAATATAAATCTGGGAACCTCTTCCATCAAGAATCTGTCACGCATTCTCTCAATCAAGTCATTCGAGAATAATGTGGTGGCTACGTCCGAACTGACCACGAAAGTGACCGAAGGAACAACTTCCATCTATGTAACTGTCGAAGTAAGTTCGTCACTGATGTTACTGCCGGAAACCCCGATGACCGGTCGCTTGGATAATGCCCGCGTAGGCTACTTCACCAATCCTTTGCTTAGTTATAGCGACGGACAACAACGGGTTAGCAAACAACAGTTCATCACTCGCTGGCGCCTGGAACCGAAACCGGAAGATCGCGAGCGCTATCTGCGTGGTGAGTTGGTGGAACCGGCTAAACCGATTGTATTCTACATAGAGAATTCCACACCGTATCGTTGGCGCAAATATATCAAACAAGGTATCGAAGACTGGCAGGTTGCTTTTGAACGTGCCGGTTTCAAGAACGCCATCATCGCCAAAGATATTACGGACAGCATGACGGTAGACATGGACGACGTGAACTATTCCGTACTGACTTATGCAGCCTCAACCAAGGCAAATGCTATGGGTCCTTCTATTCTGGACCCCCGTTCAGGAGAAATTCTGGAAGCGGACATCATGTGGTGGCACAATGTACTGAATATGCTTCAGGAATGGATTACCGTACAGACAGGTACTGTACGCCCGGAAGCACGCGGCATTAAATTATCCGATGAACTGATGGGTGACGCCATGCGTTTTGTAGCCTGTCATGAAGTAGGCCACTCTTTAGGATTGCGTCATAACATGATGGGGTCATGGGCATTTCCCACGGACTCACTCCGTTCCAAGTCATTTACCGACCGGATGAACTCTACCTCTTCTTCCATCATGGATTATGCCCGTTTCAACTACGTAGCACAACCCGGTGACGGAATAACTGCACTCTCACCGCATATCGGTCCTTACGATCTTTTTGCCATCGAATACGGTTATCGCTGGTATGGTAAGGAAACTCCGGAGGAAGAAAAGGATTTGCTTTATGATTTCCTGAGCCGCCATACAGACCGTCTTTATAAATACAGTGAGGCGCAGGATGTACGTGATGCCGTAGATCCCCGTGCACAGAATGAAGACCTGGGCGATGATGCCGTACGTTCTTCCCAATATGGCATTGCAAACCTGAAACGGATTGTTCCCGAAATTATCAAATGGACAACTACTGGGGAGAAGGGACAAACGTATGAAGAAGCTTCACGTCTATATTATGCAGTGATCAACCAATGGAATAATTATCTGTACCATGTACTTGCCAACATAGGGGGTATATATATGGAAAATACAGTGGTAGGTGACGGTCAGAAAACTTACACTTTTGTAGAGAAGGAGAAGCAGCAGGCCGCTTTGAAATTCTTACTTGATGAAGTATTGACTTACCCGAAGTGGTTATTCGACGCAGAAGTGGGTGAATATACCTATTTGCTTCGCAACACTCCGCTGGGCATAGTAGAAAATGCACCGACACAAGTGTTGAAGAATGCC
>USSR01000538.1 GCA_900557355.1 uncultured Bacteroides sp. | reverse complement strand
AGACAAAGGAGAATATAGTAAAAAATATAATGCGTCTGCCCTGGTTCACTAGAGTAGAAAGATCTGTCTACTAGAGTGAAAAGAACCGTTCACTCTAGTGGAACGAACTAGCTGGTAGTTAAATAATAAAAGAATAAAGGCAAGATACACTAAGCGCATCAATTACATAATATATAAACAACCATTAAATTAGAACAAAGATGGCAATACAATTCGAGTTTTATAAGAATCCCCAACCGGAGAAAGAAGGAGAAGAACCTAGTTATCATCCACGGGTAGTCAACTTTCAACATGTGACTACTCAAAAATTGGCAAGAGAAATCCACATGGCAACCACTTTCGGAAAAGCGGAAGTAGAAGCCATGCTAATGGAATTGAGCAGATGCATGGGCAACCACCTATGCGAAGGAGAACGAGTACATCTGGATGGGATCGGCTATTTCCAGATTACATTGCAAGCGACCGAACCCGTGCACTCGCTTACCACCCGTGCAGATAAAGTGAAACTAAAATCCATTAACTTCCAGGCTGACAGGAATTTAAAGAGTTTGTGTATGAGTAGTCACTTACGACGTTCGAAATACAAGCCACATTCGGCTTCTCTTTCAGAAGAAGAGATCGACAAGAAACTCACTGCCTATTTTGCAACCCATCCTGTATTGACCCGTAGTAATATGCAGTCACTCTGTTGTTTTACCCAAAGCATGGCCAGCAGACAGATTCGTCGTCTAAAGGCACAAGGAAACTTACAGAATATAGGTAAACCCACACAGCCTATTTATGTACCAACTCCGGGGCATTATGAGAAATGATTTCAACGGGTATGAGAAATAAGCCCAATTAAGGTCTATTTGTGAATAAAGCTATGAGAAACACTAAATTTAAAATCATTTCTCATAGCTTACACCATTAACAATCTGACACTTAGGTCATATTTATGAGAACATGAGAAATGAATATTTTATATCCATTTCAGAGGCGCATCAATTCTCCACCAACCACTTTTCTATATTTCTTGTTTCAACACTAAAGTTAACGCCAATCTTGAAAAGTTTCCGCGAATCCGTTGCAAACGGACGAGCATAATGTTTATCCTCTATCTGCCGCAAAGCTTCTTCCGCCGTACCATTCAATTTAAATTCCATGATGTAGATAAATTTATCGGTCTGCAATACCATATCCACACGGCCCTCACTCGTATGATATTCCGCTTTTACATAGAAGCCTACCAGTTTACACACGATATATAGTACATTCTGATAATGTAATTCCAATTCGCGTGCTAGTTCATAAGGAATATCCGAAAAGAAACTTTGCAGACGGCGGAAAAAAGATTCGTAATCACCAGCACGTACCTCACGAACAAATTTTTGGATTTCAAAGGGAGATTCCACTTTATTGACGTTCGCATAATAAGGAAGCAGAAAACGGATAAATCCTTCCTCCACTTCACGATTAGGAAAACCTAAACGGTAAATACCAAATTCTTCATCATATCCCTTAATGGTGAGATATCCGCTCTGATAAATCACCGGAATAGGATTGGTAGATTCAGAATCCATACTGTTCAGTACCTGTTCATCGGTTTCTTCATGGGCCATCCGATGAAGGTCGTAATGGTGTTTCTTCAGCAATTCCACCAAATAAGTGGGAGTACCTGTTTCAAACCAGTAGCTTTTAAACTCATTCCTATCAAAAGCTAAAAGCAGACTGAAAGGATTGTACATTCCTTTGGAATTGTGCGTGAAATGATAGCCATCATACATTTCTTTCAACCTGGCACATATCTCTTCATACGTCACTCCCTGCACATTGGCAAATTCATGAAGTTCGGCATCCAGATTATCGTATAGCTCCTGTTCGCTCACACCACAAATATCTATATACTTATTCCACATTGAAATGTCATTCAGGTTATTCAAATCACTGAACACACTGACTTTACCGAACTTGGTAACTCCCGTCAACAAAGCAAACTTGATACACCCATCCTGACTTTTCAATGCGCCGTAGAAGGCTTTCAATGTATTGCGGAAACTCTTTTGCAAAACATCATCACCAATAGCCTGTAACATCGGCTTATCATACTCATCCACTAGGATCACCACACTTTGCCCCTCTTGCTGACAGGCACGCCTAATAATCCCCTCAAAACGCATCGCTAAAGATTTATCCGAGGGCTCTTCGCCATATATCTTCTCCCATTCCACCAACGCCCCATTCAGTTTATTCTCCAAACTTTCCGGAGTATCGTATTTTTCCGTATTAAGATCAAGATGTAATATAGGATATTTTACCCAATCTTTTTCCAGCTTCTCCATAGCCAGCCCTTCAAAGAGTTCCTGCTTTCCTTGAAAGTAAGCTTCAAGCGTAGAAATAAGCAGACTTTTGCCAAAACGGCGCGGCCGACTTAAGATATAGTAACTCCCGGTTTTCACCAATTGATAAATCAATGCCGTTTTATCAATATAAAAATAGCCACCTCTACGGAGTTTCTCAAAATTCTGTATACCAATAGGGTAAATCTTGCCACCCATATTTCAATCTGTTTAAGTTCACATCGTACAAATATACATATTATCTCAATATAAAAAACCAAATGTCCAAAGAGGAATCACATTCCGCATCCCGTACTCAATATCATCTTTCACGATATACGCATTCTCCACATCATGCACCTGCTTCTGCGATTTATTCTTCCCACCTACTTCAAAGGTATAACCACCTATTGTAAAATCAGAGACCTCTGATGTAGTTACCGGACGTACAACTCACAAAGTAGAAAGAAATTAAAAATGAACGATAAGAAGAAATGCCTAAGGCGATGCTTCCGCATCGCTGCACACGAATATAAGGATTTTTATTACAATAACAAGCGATAAACAATATTTCTTAAATGAAAAGCCGTGCTCCACTCAACATAAAGTGACACATTTTACCTAATAGATTAGTGACTGAAGCATTTTTTTATCACAGCAGTATCGCAATAAATATAGCTTCTCTGAGAATTTATAATAATGACTAGGCTTTCGATTATTCTCATTAATAATATAATTCATAGTTTGAAGATTGTTCTTCTCTAAAACTCTTCTTTCTTTTGCTGACACTGGATAACTTACTATCGGCAGACAGTTTTTCCATTTTGTGAAAAATATTCGTGCATTAGTCAGCCATTCATTATCTAGCTTTGAATTACTAATGTGCTCTATTAGAATATCATATACACATAATGATTTCAGTCCCAGCATATAAACCTGCAATGAGATATCAAGATCATAAAAATGAAATCCTTTGTAATTTATTTCATCAAATCTTATTTTATCAAAAACAGATTTCCTCATGCAAAAAAAACATCCATCCACTGCTACCACTTCTATGGCATTCGCATCTGCAATGGGTTTAAAGCAAGTATTATAAGTAATGGTTGGATCAGCTCTATTAGTGTCAATAGAATACTGGCAAATTGCATCCTTTCCTGCATCTGTACTTCCAGGTCCCCACCAAATACCCGGTATTTGACTAATAAAACGTGGTCCAGAAATTCCAATAAGCCCTACTTTCAAATCTCTGAAATGATTTATCAGAAGCTTTCCCCAATCACTAGTGTAATGTAAAATATCTTCATGCATAAAACATAGAAGTGGATATTGGCTCCTTTTGACCCCTTCGTTATAAGCACTAAATATATCATATTGACTTTTACTGTTATCAATACATATAATCTCATGAACAACCCCAACCGTATTCTCAATATTATCCTTCAATTCCTTAGAGATGGATTGAAACCTACTGCATATTATAATAGAAATCATATTTATTCAAATCAATTTTATATATTAAGATACTTTTATACGAATATCTCTAATTCATAAAAAAATAGTTCACAAAACTAAGGATAAAATCCTGTAAGGACAAACTTAGATTTAAAAAAATAAAAAACTCCAGACTTCCAAAGCTAACAGATAAATATAGAATGTAGATCATCCATCCTTAACTCTTCGAATTCAATTCTTCAGGAAAGAAAATCCTAACATATCACAATTATTTATCAAAACGTCTTAGTAAAAGTTTTTTTTGCTTATTTTTGTAAGATACAATACAATTCTAACAGTTTGGCAAGGACTATTGTATAACTTACAGTTATGATAGCTTTGAGAAACATATTAGTATAATTTATTTTATATATTCTATAAATTATGAAATGTTATATTTGTTTGACAGACTCTATTGTCAACAGAAAAGATTACTTTAACATGTTAAAGGTAACCTTAATTAGTGCTCGTAAAAACACATCTCTTCGATTAATTTGCCTATATGATGGTAAAATTGGCGATCCTGTTTACAACTTACTAAAAGATTTTAAAGTTGAGATCATCATCCATGAATTACCATATAAAAAGGAACTAATGGAAATATATTCTCACGAATGGATGGAAACAGAACTAGGAAAAGATATAGAATATAGTCGAATATTCGGCACATTCATGAGAATGGAGATTCCTATAATAGAAAAAGAAGACGAATATGTATTATACACCGATATGGACATAATCTTTAATGATGATATATTACTGAAAGATCTACCTCATCCTGCTTATTTAGCTGCTGCTCCCGAATTTGAACGCGATACAAAAAGAATGAGTTATTTCAATGCTGGAATATTAGTCATGAACATCCAAGGAATGAGAATCAAATATCAGCAATTTGTAGAGATGATGAAAAAAAGGCAAAGATCTACTTCAGGACTTTTTGATCAAGGGTACTTAAACGAGCTGTGTTTCAAGGACATGGAAATTTTACCTATTGAATATAACTGGAAACCGTACTGGGGAATTAATGGGAATGCTAAGCTTATCCATTTTCATGGAATGAAACCATGCAGCAACCTCGAAGAAGCAGGATTTGACACCAGAGAATCATTCTTTCGGACTATATTTGACAATAACAGTCAAGGCTATGCAGGGTATATATTT
>USSR01000537.1 GCA_900557355.1 uncultured Bacteroides sp. | reverse complement strand
AATCGGCAGCACCAAAATCCCCTCTGCCCCCAGCGACTTCAACTTTCCGATAATCTCCCAGAAGCACTTTTCATCCAGCACCGTATGTACCGAACACCAGCCCTCCTGTGCCAACGGCATCACCGTCGGGCTCTTCATACCCGGAAGCACCTGGATAATCTCTTCCAAACGTTCCTTCGGTGCATTCATCAGCACATACTTCTTATCTTCCGCTGTCTTCACAGCATTCATACGGAAAAGCAACTCTTTCAGGATCTCCTTTTTCTCGTCACACAGATTCCGGTTACCAATCAACAGCGCCTCCGATTTCATCACCACTTCCACTTCTTTCAACCGGTTGCTCACCAGCGTAGAACCCGAACTAACAATATCAAAAATCGCATCCGCCAGCCCGATGCCCGGTGCCACCTCTACCGAACCTGTAATCACGTGTATCTCCGCATTCACATTCTGCGTTTTCAAGAATGTGCTGAGGATGCCCGGATACGACGTCGCAATCTTTCGCCCTTCAAACCACTGCACACCCGGATATTCAACATCCTTCGGAATAGCCAGTGACAAACGGCACTTACTGAATCCGAGACGCTTTACAATCTCCGCATTTTCATTCTTCTCCACATATTCATTCTCGCCTACGATACCTATATCCGCCACGCCTGTTGCCACTGACTGCGGAATATCATCATCACGCAAAAATAGTACCTCTACAGGAAAATTAGACGATTGCACCAGCAATGAACGTTTCACCGCATTCAATTTGATATCCGACTCTCCCAGAAATGACATCGTCTCATCATAAAGACGACCTTTAGCTTGTACTGCAATTCTTAATAACATAACTTTATTTATAATTTTACGATTCTACGATTTACAAAAACTAAACTAGACTTGACTAATTTCTCCAAAACAAAAAACGAGGCTTGCCACTATCCGGCAAGCCTCGTCATTTATATGTTTATTCATTATGCACATACAACCATACGCCTACCGATTATTCGTCAGGTAATGATGATGGTGATGATGTGCAACAATATTTTTCATACAATTCTTTTGTTTTGATGCGACAAAAGTAAACTATCCGTTTGAAACTTCCAAAGATTTATCACAAAAAGTTTCGTTTTCCTATCATTTTCTTAGTTTCATCAATCAAATCAGCGGCAAAATTTCCTCCTTCTCCACATCGCAGTGATGAAAGTGCATTTCCTGCTCCGCCTTCTCCTTCGGGAAAGTGAAGTAAGTGCATACCGCCTCCGAGCACACCTCTCCCGCCTCATTATAAAGTTTCGCGTCGATAATCACGATATTTCGCTTCTGCTCGCGTATGGAAGCCCGCAACACTACATGTGAGTCTGTAGTCGACACCGGTTTACGAAAACGAGTTTCCATCTTCGAAGTCACCCCGCTTGTCTGCAACTTACGCACTACCACCCATCCGCAAATTTCATCCAGCAGCACCGACTGAATGCCACCATGCAACGTATTCAGCCAACCCTGATACTCAGGACGCGGCTTCCAGATGCTCACCACCTCGTCGCCATCCTCAAGGAGCACAACCGAAACAATTGTATCCTTCCAAATCTTTCCATGGGTTAATAATCTTCTTCATACAATTTCGTTTTTATTATAAATGGGTATGCGGACGACGCGGATAAGACGGACGAACGCGGATTTTTATCTATCAATTATAATATGTATATTCACGCTCTTCGTACACCACAGGCACATCGTCTATATACTTGATTCTGATTTTCCAGTTCCCTTGATCGTCATTATGGAATTTATAGACGTATTTCACTTCTTCGGTTTGCCCTTCCGGACACTCTGTTCCGGAAATCAGTTCCCCTTTGGTATTGTATCGGTACGTATGCTGGCTTTGAGGTGTACCATCCGGTGAAAAATATTCCTCGAACACTACACGCCCCTGAAAATTATAGCCTCTCCGGACAGAGCCAACCGGATCAGCTCCTTCGGGTTGCAACAACACTTTTCGCTCTATTTGTTGCCCATAGGAATCATATATATAACGGAATTCACTACATTTTGTTCCATTCGTCAAGTAACCGACTTCCTGTACCATATTACCTTCTATGTCGTAGCGAAATATATCCCGTTGCATAATTTCACCCTTATCATCCAGTATCGAACAATGTCTGAGACGCCCCTCTTTGTCATATCCATAATTCTTGTTTACCGTCAGTACCCCCGCCGGTGTATAATGGCTTTCTTTCGACAAATTCCCATTTTCATCATATTCATACTGAATCTTTTCCCGGCATACTCCCGCTTCTGTGAACCGTTCTTCTTTCATTTTCCGTCCGTTTTCACCAAACTCGTAAACAAAGAACTGTCCTTTCTTCTCTCCCTTATCCACCGCCTGCGGACCTTTGGCGATAGCAACGTACGACCTTTGCTGTACCTTCTTCACTTTACCGCGCACGGGTATTTTCTCCCGGTCATTTCCACCGTCTGCATATGCTATATCTCTGCGGATAATGAAATTCGGTTCTCCATACTCATTGCAACCTTCAAAACGCTCTGTCCAGTTACCCGCTTCATCTATCTTCCGAATCGGATTCTTCTGATTATCCTCTTTTACCACCCGCATCTTCCCAAGCCGCAGTACCCCCTTTCTTTTCAGAGTCAGTGTATCCCAACTTTCAACCCGGTATTCTCCCACACGTTCCATATTCCCATCCGGACCATCTATCAGGATTACTTTCTCCGGCATTCCCTCCGCATTGTACAGCACTTGTCTGCCCCATGACCTATTTTTCACATAGTCTTTGGAGTACTTTTTCAACACCTTTCCCGCTTCATCGTACAGCGCAGAAACAATCTGAAGCGTATCTTCCTGCCCGTTCATAGAGACAATGCTATTCAAACGCCCCTTTTCATCATACGTATAATTCCAGCAATCGCTGACTCCCCTGTCCGCAGTCGCATAAATCTCGCGCGACACCTGTCCGGCAGAGTTATACACATACACCAGCTTGCCATGCGGACTGCCATCCGGCTTCAGCCTGTTCTCTACCATCGTACGGCCTTTGCTGTCATACTTCACGAATGTGATATAATCCACCACCTTACCGGTCACCCACGTAGTATCCTTCAGTAGCGGCTCATACACCACCGTACGTATGTTTTTAATCCCCGGCTGATCCTGGGCGCGAAGTACAGCCGAACCGGCTGCCAGCAGAAGAAGCAAACCCAATATTTTACATCTCTCAGAAATAAATCGGTATCTCATATTCAAAAGTGTTTTTCAATATGTTGCCACAAATGTAACAATACTTCGGCACGCACAAAAAAAGACGGGGAGTTTTTTACTCACCCGCCTCCGCTTTTAGTTCAAAACAAGAATAATGGACTAATTTCTACAATCCTATTCAATTTCTTCATTCCGAGCATTCCAAACTAACAGTGCCAACAATACTGATAATACCGCCGCACCAATCCAAAACCAATTGATATACGTAAAATCATAAACATCCGCCCCATTCACTACCGTTTTGTTTCCTTCTATCAACACACCGCTCATCACATCTTGCAATCCGGCACCTATGTAACTGGCAATCCCCACTACTCCCAGTGCCGCACCTGAAGCATTACGCGGAGCAATGTCAACCGCCATCAGTCCACCCAGGAAACACAATAACACACCAATACTTGTCCCAAATAAAATCATAGCCGTCACATCTACCCAAGTATGTGTACCAGGAACGAGTAAAAACAGACACAAAGCAGCTACATTCATCAATCCGAAAATCAGTGCAGGCACATTACGACGCCCTCCGAACAGCTTATCTGATATGAATCCGGAAAAGACTGTACCAACAATGCCGCAAACCGAATTGATAGAAATAATAAAGCTGGCATCCAAAGTAGTATATCCCTTCTCCGCCTCCAGATAAAACACTCCCCAACTATTCACTGCATAACGACTGATGTACATAAAAGCACTGGATAAAGCCAATATCCAGATAGCAGGCATCAGCAAAACCTGCTTTTGCGCTTTATTATAATCAGCAGCTTCCGCAACATTCATTTCTTTTTTCTCTTTCGGCCGATTCAGCGCCGGAAGTCCTTCGCTTTGCGGAATATCATGAAGGAAACGCCATATAATCAGTGCTCCGATAAGCCCCACGAGACCTGCGCCCAGAAAACCATACCTCCATCCCAGCACACTAACCACAGAAGCAACGATGATGAAAGTCAAAGCCTCTCCTATGTTATGACTGGCAGACCAAAATCCATAGAAAGATCCACGTTCTTTATCATTAAACCAACGGGAAAGCCCCACTACACACGAAGCAGCCCCCATAGACTGGAACCAACCACTAATCCCCCAAAGAATGGCAAACAAGATAAATGAGTTGGTAAATCCCAAACATAGATTAACCAATGCAGTAACCAATAAACCGGTAGTCATGAAACGGTTTATATTACTACGATCAGCGAGAAATCCATTTGCAAATTTTCCGATTGCATAAGTAAAGAAAAGTACAGAACCAATAATTCCTAATTCAGTTTCCGAAAAAATTCCCTCATCCACAATAGGCTTCTTCATTACATTCAGGCTCAACCGACAGACATAATACAAACCATACCCAAAGGTTGCAGCCAGAAAAGTAGACCATTGCAAATGCTTCAACCGTTTCTTCTGTTCGGACAAAGACTCTCCGTTACAGGGTCTCGGCATTGAGACCCTGTAAAAATTAATAATATATTTCAGCATATTCTTGTGAGGTTAATCGTGAAGCTTCTTTGCTTTCAGATATTCCAGTAATAGTGCAGGACGATCTGTCTGAATCAGTTTAGCTCCTTGTCCAATGATCCATCCCCAACTCTCCCCCGGTTGTTTCAACTCTACAGCGAGATCATCATCATGGCCACCACAAAGTTCCGGCCACAAACTATTTATAAAAATCTTAGCACCACTATCACGTACTTTCTTTATCAGTCTATGCACCTCAA
>USSR01000536.1 GCA_900557355.1 uncultured Bacteroides sp. | reverse complement strand
GGCGTGGACCGGCATCAGCAGCAATAGGTTCTTTTCCATCAGCAAACAGAACAAAGTATCCCACATAAATAGAACTTCCTACAGGTACAGCTACCGGCTCATCGAATGCAACACTAAACATTTCACCTGTTTTGATAGAAGTAGCAGTCTTAGAAGCTAAGATTTTCTTATTGGCAGAGCACAGCACTACTTTCAGTTCCTTAACATCATCCGTTAAGTACAGATTAACACCTGTTATCTCATAATCTGCATAAAGAGCCAACTCTTCTTTGGTAAATTGTGCTCCGACATAAAGATCCACATCTTTTCCATCATTGGTCATACCCCATTTATACTTGGGTTCACCATAATGTTTCAATTCCATAGGCAAATCTGTATATACATCCCATTTCAAAGATAACTTTCCTTTATCGAAATCAGTTTCAGTAAATGTGGGACGTACATATTCAGCCGGCAATTCAACTGTAGCAGTAGCAGAAGCGGAAGCCTTTGAAGAAAGACCATCTACATAATTTGCCACAACTGTATAAGTATATGTACCTGGAGCTAATTCCTCCGTATAAGTTAAACCTGTTATTCCGGATTTGACTTCCACGCCATCACGATATACGGTATAGTCTTTCACTACCGGAGTCTTAATCTCACTCTGAGCTTCCACATCAGCACTTAGCATCCAGTTTGCATTAGCTGCTGCCTCAATATTAGTCCAACTGGGAGCTGTAGTATCAAAATCAGGTTTTGCCGTAGAAGTTGAAATAAAGCATGCACCGGAAATAGCCGGTCCACTATCCAGCAACCCAGGGAAAAGATCCGCTGCATGAACCACATAATAACCATAAGACAATTCTGCACTCGGATCAATAACGTACGGAGTTGTTAAAGCCATTTTAGCCCATTTATGCACTTCCAATGCTGCAATTTCTTCAGCTGATACCTGCTGAGAATATACAATTTTACTATTCTCAAGAATCACTAAACGCATTTCCGTTACTGCGGAATTCAGCATAACATTAATGGCTGTAATTTTATGATCAGCATAAGAAGCCAATTCATCACTGGAAAATGCATTTACTGCCCATATTTTACGCACTGTACCGGAAGTTCCTCCCATGGCCTTACCTTTTTCCCCATTACTCCAAGTCAATGTTTTATCAGCAAGAATCGGAGATTTCCAACTCAACGTCGCATTCAAACCATTAACCGCAGCTCTTACGTCCACTGCAATTGGGCGGGCATCCTCTACAGGAATATTGGTCAATGACAAAGGGAATGACTTTTCTTCCTTATCACCATAAACAGCCGACACACAATAATCATAAGTGCCCTTAGGTTCGTCTTTCAACAAGGCAGTTTTTTCCGTCAGCAAAGCTGTATTTACTTTAGTATCGCCACGATATACATTATATCCGTCAGGTTCTCCTGCAGCAGGTATATCAATATGAGCAGATACCAGGAAATTACCTTTCACCACGTTTTTCCAATTCTTTCCATCATACGAATATAAGTCACCCTTGCCCGTAACACCTGGTACGCGGTCCATAATGCCAACAAAAGTAAGGTTCGTACCATGAACAAATTTAGCAGCTACAGTCAATTCTACATCGTCACGCACAGTATAAGGTTCGTCCAACTTGATAGTCTGCATTTCTTTCAGTTTCAGATTCTCAAGATTCACCTTCTGTTCACGTACTACTTTATCATTCTCATACAGTAAAAGGCTAACCTCAAGCACTGCACTGTAATTACAAAATGAGATGGCATCAATTACTGAACCTTTATATTCTTTAAGATCATCCTTATCAAAACGGTTAGCAATATAAAGAACAGGAATCTCCCCATTCAAGCTTACTCCGCTCACACCGTTATAAGGTGTATCATTATGCCATTGCATTGTTTTAGCCTCGGCTGGACTTTTCCAATTCAATGATACACTTGCAACCTGACTTTCTCCTCTTAGAGTATGAGGAGCCCCCGTCTGCGCCATAGCAAAGTTGTAACCCAACAATGCAGTCAGCAGAAAAAACATTTTAAAAGTAATATTTCCCATAAGCAATCATTTTATTCCCAAAGAGAGAATACTCCTTTGAGATCGTTAAACAATAATAGGCAAAATTAATAGAAGACCCCATTTCATCGAAAAAAACCGAATAGACAAATGATGTACAAAACCCTTTTTTGTTATCTTTGTAGCATGAAAAATGCATTTTTAATATATTTATGTATATTCTTATTACAACAATCTGTTTTAGGAAGTAATTCATATCGATGGAAACCTATCGATGCTTCTTTTGACTCTTTAGGAAAGCAACTCGAACTGGTGGACTATAAGAATAATGAACGAATGCAGTTTTATCCACTTGTCACACGCATGTACCAGATAGCAAATCTAAAAAACAATAGAGACCTGCAAGCGCGTGCCTTATATTGGGATGCCTGGCTGAAATTTGAAACAAATACAGAAGAAACAGAAACCCTTATAGAAGAAGCATTAGAAAAAGTAGATTCCGTTAATTACACTTATGATCACGCCCGTATTTTCTTCGTTAAGGGAATGCTTTTGGCAAAACATAACAAATACCCACAAGCTTATCGCACATTTAAGAGACAAGAAAATTACTTTAAATCCATAAATGATTTATATAGTCTTGGTTATACATATGTCAATATAGGTTCGATTATGAGAAGAATCGGAGAATACCAAGAAGGATATAAATATTATCTGCAAGCCGACGAAATATTCAAGAAAGGTGGATTCATTGATGATAAGATTAAGAATCGACACAATATAGGAATTAGTCAATATCATCTTGGACACCCACAAAAAGGCATAGAGATATTGACTGCTTTACTCGATGAGAGAATAGCGCAAGAAGACCTTCCTTTCAGAACCGATGTGCTGACCTCACTCTATTTTGTTTCGCAAACTCTGCCTGATAAAGAAAAGTACGCGCGCGAAGCATATAAAACCGCTCAAAAAATCACAAGTAAAACATCACAAACTTATACTCTCATTAATATGGGAGCATTATACATTTATAAGAATGAGAAAGATTCTGCTCTTTTTTATTTTCAAAAAGCACGCCATTCTGCCGAGGCCAACAAGGATGCCTTTTCAGCCATTCACACTCTATATGGTCTTGCGGAAATATACGATAGGAAAAACTTACCTGACAGTGCTTATCAGTACCTAAAACAATATTTGCAATATAAAGAAGAAACAACCGGATATGCCAAATCAAATGAAATCAATCAGTATGAAATGAAAATGGCAATCGAACAATATGAGAATGAATTGCATGAAGCTTCCGAGCGTATCGAACTCCATAAAAAATTAACTATAGCCAGCTTCTTAATAGGTTTAATGATTTGCTGTATTATTGGTTATATATTCTGGTTGTCACGAAAGAAGGAAAAGATTGCCAAGCAACTGAAAGAAGCAGAAAACCGCGAACTAAACGAACGCCTTCAACGCCAACAATTACAAAATGAAAAATATCATCTGGAGTTAGATCTAAAAAACAGGGAATTGACTTCAAACTCCATGATCTCTATCGAAAAGAATCGGGTGCTAAAAGGTTTACTAAAGCAAATAGAGGAACTGGAAGGTAGTAAAGAACTGTCTACGCCAGGAGGAAGAACACTAAAACAACAAATTAAATCACACTTGGATACAGAAGACGAATGGATGTTTTTCAAACATCATTTTGAAGAAGTACATCCCGATTTCTTTAAGAAATTATGCTCCATTCATCCCAATTTATCGGAAAATGAACTACGTTTATGTGCATATGTACGCACCGGTATGGAAACAAAACAAATTGCACAGATGCTTTCCGTTTTACCGGAAACAATAAATACAGGCCGATACAGAATCCGTAAGAAGATGCAACTCGGACAAGATATTACACTGGAAAACTATCTGCGGGATATCTAATTTCGATTTTTTTGTTTTATTCATTCTTGCTTACCACCAATTTCTGAAGATTGGCAGTAAGCAGCTTGATAATATCTATTCTTTTTCGCCGAATGCCAGATCTCCTGCATCCCCCAACCCCGGAACGATATATGAATGTTCGTTTATCTCCGGGTCAATGGCAGCACACCATATTGTAGTCTTGTCTTCAGGAAATGTTTCAGCAATGTGTTCTACAGCCTGACGGCTGGCAATAATGGAAGCAACATGTATCTCCGACGGGTGCCCTTTCGTCAGCATAGCCTGATAGCTCAGTTCCATACTACTACCTGTTGCCAGCATAGGGTCGGTAATAATCAGTGTCTTTCCATCGATGCGTGGTGAAGCGATGTACTCAATATGAATATCAAACTTCAGCGTATCCTTATACTTTCGGTAAGCAGAAACAAAAGCATTTTCCGCACCATCAAAGTAGCTCAGAAAACCTTGATGAAAAGGTAATCCAGCACGCAGAATGGTACTTAATACCAGCTGATTATCCGGGGTTTGTGCAGGTGCTATCCCCAAGGGAGTCTGAATATTCTTCAAAGAATAAGCAAAGTCCTTACTCATTTCATACGCCATAATTTCCCCGATGCGTTCAATGTTTCGGCGGAAGCGAAGGCGGTCGCTCTGTACTTGTACATCCCGGATCTCGGCAACATACTGGTTCAGGATGGAGTTTGTTTCGGCAAAATTGATAATTTTCATGATGTGATTTGAATTTATATGCGCAAAGTAAACGATTTCTTGCGCAATTTGCAACATTCAGTTTGCAGATATTGTTATGGAGTTATAAAAGACTTCTCATTAAAGAAAAATTTCTCTAATCAGGTGTTTGTTTCGAAAGAAAATACTACTTTTGTACGCGAAAAACAAGGGACTGTTTGGAAGATAACCCAATTCATACCAATTTCCCCTTGAAAAGAGAAGGTAAAAAGATATTAGCAAGAGATTAATAAACCAAATACCAAAATTTTAAATCATTAAAAGAAATGGCAAATTTAGATTTAAGCAAGTACGGTATCAAAGACGTGAAGG
>USSR01000535.1 GCA_900557355.1 uncultured Bacteroides sp. | reverse complement strand
GTAATAGGCGACGGCAGCATGAGCGGAGGACTGGCTTTTGAAGGATTGAATAACGCCTCTGCAAGCTCCAACAATCTTCTCATTATCCTCAATGATAATGACATGGCCATCGACCGTAGCGTAGGTGGTATGAAGCAATACTTGTTCAACCTGACAACTTCGAACCGTTATAACCAACTGCGTTTCAAAATATCCAAGATGTTATTCAAAGTGGGCATTCTTAATGAAGACCGCCGTAAAGCACTCATTCGTTTCGGTAATAGTCTGAAATCGATGGCTGCCCAACAACAGAACATCTTCGAGGGAATGAATATCCGTTATTTCGGTCCCATCAACGGGCATGATGTAAAGAATATCGCCCGCATCCTGCGGGATATCAAAGACATGAAAGGACCGAAAATCCTACATTTACATACGGTCAAAGGAAAAGGATTTGAACCGGCAGAAAAGGCACCGGGTATCTGGCACGCACCGGGTAAGTTTGATCCTGAAACCGGCGAACGCTTTACGGCAGACACTCACAACCTGCCCCCACTCTATCAGGATGTGTTCGGTGAAACCCTTGTGGAACTTGCCGAACAGAACCCACGCATTGTCGGTGTCACTCCCGCCATGCCTACAGGATGCTCTATGAACATGCTGATGAAGGCAATGCCCGACCGTGCCTTTGATGTAGGAATTGCTGAAGGACATGCCGCAACCTTCTCAGGAGGTATGGCAAAAGAGGGAATGCAACCGTTCTGTAATATCTATTCCTCATTCATGCAACGTGCCTATGATAACGTCATCCACGACATAGCCATACTCAAATTGCCCGTCGTACTTTGTCTGGATCGTGCCGGACTGGTAGGCGAAGACGGACCAACGCACCACGGTGTGTTCGACTTAGCTTATTTCCGTCCCATTCCCAATCTAACTATATCATCACCCATGAACGAGCATGAACTGCGCCGCCTCATGTACACGGCACAGTTGCCGGATAAAGGACCGTTCGTCATCCGCTATCCTCGCGGACGTGGTGCGCTGATAGATTGGAAATGCCCATTGGAAGAAATACCCGTCGGCAAAGGACGCAAACTAAAAGGTGGCAAAGACCTTGCTATACTCACACTTGGTCCGATAGGTAATATTGCCGCAAAGGCCATCGAACAGGCAGAAAAAGAAAAAGATATATCAATAGCACATTATGACCTGCGTTTCCTTAAGCCGCTGGACGAGGAAATGCTGCATGAAATAGGACACTCATTTTCCCGCATCATCACCATTGAAGATGGCATACGGAAAGGCGGCATGGGTAGTGCCGTTCTGGAATTTATGGCCGACAATGGATATACCCCACACGTACAACGCATAGGTGTGCCTGATACGTTTATAGAACATGGAACAGTACAGGAGTTGTATCACTTGTGTGGTATGGATGAAAAAGGGATATTAGAAAGCATAATAAAAGAGCGATGAAAATTATTATTGCCGGTGCCGGCGCAGTAGGCACACACTTGGCAAAATTGTTGTCCCGCGAAAAGCAGGACATCATATTGATGGACGACAATGAGGAAAGGTTGAGCACTCTCAGTTCTAACTTTGACTTAATGACGGTCACGGCTTCACCTACTTCCATTCAAGGGTTGAAAGAAGTGGGGGCTAAAGAGGCAGATCTCTTTATAGCCGTCACTCCCGACGAGAGCCGTAACATGACCGCATGTATGTTGGCTACCAACCTTGGTGCGAAAAAGACAGTTGCCCGCATCGACAATTACGAATACCTTCTACCCAAAAATAAAGAATTCTTCAAGAAACTGGGTGTAGATTCACTGATTTATCCGGAAATGCTTGCAGCAAAAGAAATCGTATCCTCCATACGTATGAGTTGGGTACGCCAATGGTGGGAGTTTTGTGGCGGGTCTTTGATACTGATCGGTACCAAAATGCGTGAGAAAGCGGAAATACTGGATATCCCCCTGCACCAACTTGCCGGGACGGATAAACCCTATCACGTAGTGGCCATCAAACGCGGCAACGAGACACTTATTCCGCGTGGTGACGATGTAATTAAACTACATGATATTGTTTATTTCACCACCACCCGCAAATATGTACCCTATATACGCAAGATAGCCGGTAAGGAAGATTATGCCGATGTACGTAACGTAATGATCATGGGTGGAAGCCGCATTGCCGTGCGAACCGCGCAATATGTGCCCGACTATATGCAGGTAAAAATCATAGACAACGATCTGAACCGTTGCAACCGTCTGACGGAGATTCTCGATGATAAAGTTATGATTATCAATGGCGATGGTCGTGATATGGACTTACTGATTGAAGAAGGTCTGAAGAATACGGAAGCTTTCGTAGCACTGACGGACAACTCGGAAACGAATATTCTCTCCTGCCTTGCAGCCAAACGTATGGGCGTCAGCAAAACAGTGGCAGAAGTAGAAAATATAGATTATATAGGCATGGCGGAAAGCCTCGATATCGGTACGGTGATCAACAAGAAAATGATCACCGCCAGCCACATCTACCAAATGATGCTGGATGCTGACGTTAGCAATGTAAAATGCCTTACTTTTGCCAATGCCGACGTTGCGGAATTTACCGTGAAGGCCGATTCAAAAATCACCAGACATCAAGTGAAAGACCTCGGTTTGCCCAAGGGAGCTACCATCGGTGGATTAATCCGCCAAGGTGAAGGTGTGGTAGTAACCGGTAATACCCAAATAATACCGGGAGACCACGTAGTAGTGTTCTGCCTGAATATGATGATTAAAAAGATTGAGAAATTCTTTAATTAAGCGACGTGATTAACTTTAAGACAGTAATACGGATTATCGGTATTCTCCTGTTGCTTGAAACAGTGATGCTGCTAGCCTGTTCCGGTGTTTCGTTCTATTATCAGGACGAAGCATTGGTAGATTTCTGGGTATCGGCAGGTATCACAGCAGGCGCGGGATTGCTTCTGGCAGCCATGGGCAAGGGAGGAGATCGCCAACTAACACGCAGGGACGGATATGTACTCGTCAGCTTTGCGTGGATAGCATTCTCACTTTTCGGCATGCTGCCATTTTATATCAGCGGATATATACCGAGCATCACCAACGCTTTCTTTGAAACAATGTCCGGCTTCAGCAGTACGGGCGCCACCATATTGGATGACATAGAATCACTGCCCCATGGACTTCTCTTCTGGCGCAGTATGACCCAGTGGATAGGCGGTTTGGGGATTATCATGTTTACCATTGCCATCCTTCCGATATTCGGTGTCAGTGGTTTGCAGGTCTTTGCAGCCGAAGCCAGCGGACCGACACACGATAAAGTACATCCACGTATAGGCATTACCGCCAAATGGATTTGGAGTATCTATGCAGGCATTACGTGTATTCTTGTCGCCTTACTGATGCTGGGCGGAATGGATTGGTTCGACAGTGTTTGCCACGCATTTGCCACTACCGGCACAGGTGGTTTCTCCACCAAACAAGCCAGTGTGGCTTATTATCAGTCTCCCTACATTGAATATGTAATATCCATCTTCATGTTTATATCCGGCATCAACTTTACGTTATTGTTATTTTTCGTCAACCGGAAATTCAAGAAAGTTATTCATGATGCTGAGTTGAAATGGTATTTCTGGTCGGTAATACTGTTCACCGGCTTAATCGCTGTCATACTCTTCTATTCCAAGCCCATGGGAATGGAAGATGCCTTCCGTAAATCACTGTTCCAGGTTATCTCGCTGCACACCTCTACCGGTTTTGCTACAGATGACTACATGTTATGGCCCGCTGTAACATGGGGATTACTAACCATTGTTATGCTGATGGGAGCCTGTGCAGGAAGCACGACAGGTGGTCTCAAATGTATCCGCATGGTTATTCTCGGCAAAGTAGCGCGTAATGAATTCAAACATATTCTCCATCCGAATGCAGTGTTACCGGTCAGGATTAACAAACAGGTTATTTCACCTTCCGTACAATCTACCGTACTGGCATTCTGCTTCATATATGCAGTTATTATTATCATCAGTGTACTGATCATGATGGGACTGGGTATCGGTTTTGTAGAATCTGTGGGTTGCGTAGTATCCAGTATCGGCAATATGGGTCCCGGATTGGGTGAGACAGGTCCTGCCTTCTCATGGAATGCATTGCCCGATATAGCAAAATGGTTATTAGCTTTCCTCATGCTTCTGGGGCGTCTGGAATTATTCACCGTATTACTGCTTTTTACCCCGGAATTCTGGAGAAGAAGTTGATATAAGGCAAAAAAGTGCTAAAAACAAAGTACTTTGCCATCTCTATATAACAAAATAGCCAATATTTGTTATACATTTGCAGCCGAATGAAAAAAGTAGTTGTATGAGACAGTGCATAAAATACTTCATGATAGTCTTGCTCGGCGTATTATTATACGACGGCGTCGCACAGGCGGCAGGTATATCATGCACCTTCATACACAATGATGAAGAACGTTGCATCTTATCTCAGGCTCCTACTACTACCCATAAACAAGATATCCGTAGCATATTATATGACCACTTTTCGTCCATACCTTTATATATGGATAATGTGGACAGCACGCAAGTACCCGGTAACAAAAGTGTCTTGCTGTTGCTGAGTTATTTTCGAATGTGTTGGCTGTCCGATTCTTCGGTCTATGATTCGCTGCTACATACTTCTTTCTACCCTGTACCCGACCCGCTTTCTTACTATGTATTCGGGCTGAGAAAGATAATCATTTGATAAAAAGTCAGGTAGGCTCTATCGCTTGCCAAAGTCAGTCGAAGGTAATTCAGAGGTATTACTTATTTCGACCAACTATCCTATTATATACATCTAAAAGTTAATTAGATTTATGAACTTTACTTTGTTAGTAGTCGTCTTGCTGACGGCAATTGCTTTCGTGGGTATTGTTATCGCATTGTCAAAAGCGATATCACCCCGTTCGTACAATCCACAGAAGATGGAAGCGTACGAGTGCGGTATCCCTACCCGTGGTAAATCATGGATG
>USSR01000534.1 GCA_900557355.1 uncultured Bacteroides sp. | reverse complement strand
TACCGATGATGAACATCATCAACGGCGGTTCGCATAGTGACGCTCCCATTGCTTTCCAGGAATTCATGATACGCCCTGTGGGTGCAACTTCTTTCCGTGAAGGTCTGCGCATGGGTGCTGAAGTATTCCACGCATTGAAGAAAGTATTAAAAGACCGGGGCCTGAGTACTGCCGTAGGTGACGAAGGTGGTTTCGCACCGAATCTGGAAGGTACGGAAGACGCTCTGAACAGCATTATCGCTGCTATTAAAGCAGCCGGATATGAACCGGGCAAAGATGTCATGATCGCCATGGACTGTGCTTCCTCCGAATTCTATAAAGACGGCATCTACGATTATACCAAATTCGAAGGTACAAAAGGCAAGAAACGTACAGCCGATGAACAGATTGACTATCTGGAACAACTCATCAACCAATTCCCTATCGACTCTATCGAGGACGGTATGAGTGAAAATGACTGGGAAGGCTGGAAGAAACTGACCGATCGTATCGGTAACCGCTGCCAACTCGTGGGTGATGACCTCTTCGTTACTAACGTCGACTTCCTGGCTATGGGTATTGAAAAAGGTTGTGCAAACTCTATCCTGATCAAAGTAAATCAAATCGGCTCTCTAACCGAAACATTGAATGCCATTGAAATGGCTCACCGCCACGGATATACGACTGTAACCTCCCATCGTTCCGGCGAAACGGAAGATGCTACGATTGCCGACATTGCCGTTGCTACCAATAGCGGGCAAATTAAGACCGGTTCGTTGAGCCGTTCAGACCGTATGGCAAAATACAACCAGTTACTCCGCATTGAAGAAGAACTGGGTGCTAATGCTGTTTACGGCTACAAGCGTATCAAATAAATTGCAAGAGGGGCGAACCAAAACTAAGGTCTGCCCCTCCTCTTCTTTAACCTTAAAATCACCAATCAATCTACCACCTTAAAGGACCTACTACAGCAACTGGTTTCAGAAACTATCGGTTGAACAACTCAAAAGTGAATTTGCAACCTATCTCCTTAAATTTCCAGTTGGCAAAGCTGCCAAAGACTCCGAAATCAAAAATATTGGTACCGATGCCATAGCCAACCTCAACATAAGGATTCAGATGCGGAACAACCAAAGCATTCAGATAAAGGCGCTCATTGAGCACATGCTGTGTATACTTCACCAAATGGCGCAACATCAGGAAAGGAGATTCGTATGTCAAATGCCCACGAAGGTATTTACGGGAGGAGTTGTACCACCGCCCGTCAAGCAGCTGGAATACTCCCCCAATTTCATCATTCCATCCTACAGGAAGATTCGAACGGGTAAAGTTAGCAAAATCCACAAAGTATATATCTTTTTGATTGGTAAAAGCGCCCCATCCAAAGCGGAGGTAAAAATCACGCATCAATCCCAAAGGAATGGAGTGCTGAATATCTACTTCGACACGCTCATAGGTACCGGTACTCTTAAAAACCCCATTGATGCCCCGCTCCCAGTCCACTGAAATACTGGGATATTTGGAATGTAAGTTCACTTTGCGATCACCATTCATATAATAGTATTGCCCGGGAGTCCACGTCAGACGGACACGCGGAGCAAAACTATTGTATGAATGACGCATTTTCTCTGTCCAATCAGGATAAACTTCTGAAGAGGGCGCACTTCTTGAAGCCGACTTGGTGGATACAGACATTGAGCGATTGGCTTCCGTACGCTTATGCATGGAGAAACCAACATCCAGTGACAAGCCATTTACAATTTCCCAACTATGGCGCACCTGCAAGTATAAGTCATTAAAGTAATCCAGTTGCACCTGATCAAAATCGAAAACACTATCCGGAATATTTTTCAATTCATCCAACATCCTACTACTATAGATGCGGTGACCATTACCTACGCTGATATGAAGAGCTGCACGCTTGCGTGGCCAGTAATCAAAATCCGACTTTACAGACCAATAAAACTCATTATACTTGAAGTTATAACCCAATCTGGGAACGAGACGCAACAGACGGTCGCCCGTAAAAATACGGTTGTACTTAAATTCCTGCCGATAAGAAAAACCATTCTTCCCGCTATAACTCAGCAAGAAGGGATTGATAAGCGGTGAACAGCGGACACTTCCCAATTTCGAAAGGTCCACCGTATAACGGCTGATAAGTGCATCACCTATCTGCCCCCAGAATTCCAGATTCTTATTTTTGGGTTTCTTATATCGATATGAAGTATCACGGCTCAAAAAGAAATCCTTATATAAATCCTGTTCATGTTCAGTCAACGGAATCGGACGTATGCTCTCGAAATAAGAACTATCTTTCCTGTAGCTATTCGTATCACTGCGTAATGTATAGGATTCCGACAAATCATACTTGCTTTTCAATCTCTTTCGCTCCAACTGTGAAGGGTCTTTCTGAATAATGGTTTTATAATCAAGAGCAGCAATATAATTAGCATCAACCACATTGCCCAAAAAGCGGAAAGTAGCATCCACATCATAATGTACAGGCAAGAACTCATCCGACTCACCCACATCCCCCATACGTATCATATTGTCGAAACGCAACATTTCAGAACGTCCGCTAAAATGCATCTCACGTACACTCCATACATTCTCGCTGACCACCATGTGCCCGCTCACCAACTGAAAACTCTTGCTTTTCGGCTTGAAACTAATCTTATATCGCAAATCATGCACTTTACCCATTACGGAATCGACATGATAAGAATAATATTTCATTGCATTTGGAGCCAGAGGCGAAAGGAGCTTATCATACAATAAGGTAGAAGCATAGACATTAACATGAAAATATTCTGGTAACCTGCCATCCAGCTCCCAAAACTCAGAAGAAGTGCCGACACTCGCTTTTACCTTCTGATCATAAGTGTCGGGAGCAGTAAAATGCAAGTCACTATAAGTCTCCATCATATATTCCCTCACTCCTTTCCGGATACGGAACATGGTAGGAATAAAGCGCAAAATATGATTTTTCTTGCGAAGATTCACTTTTCCCTTAATATAAAGATCAGCTCTATAGTCGTCGATAATACTTTCATAAAAAGGGGCAAAGAAGATGACCTTCTTCATAATAGAGTCCGCAGAAAGTAATTTCGCATTGTAAGGGTCAGGGACAAAAGATGCGTGCACTTTCGGACAAGCTGAAAGCAAAAGACATAGCAAGGTTCCTATACAAAAGACATGTTTCAACGATAATACCTCCAAATATATAGGGACAAATATAGAAAAAAAGGTTGTAAAACGAAGGAATAGCCATTTTTTTAATATATACCAAATACATACCAAGCCCGTACCAGATCTGGCTCCAATACAGCATTGATACTCCCAAGAGTAGAAACAGCAAGTATCACAATTTGCACTTTTTGCAATACAAGCAACTCTTTTCAGGGGGTATCTGCAAGAAAAATTGCATTATTTTCAAGAATACCCCCTAAAAAATAGGGGTACTTCCAGAAAAAACATATAATTTTGCACCCAACAATCAACAAAAGGAAGACAAGTATGTCAAAAATGAGATTCTACGCCTTGCAAGAGCTCGCCAACCGGCGCCCTCTTGAAGTTACTACCCCTTCGAACAAATTATCCGATTATTACGGAAGTCATGTGTTTGACCGCAAAAAAATGCAGGAGTACTTACCCCGGGAAGCTTACAAAGCTGTGACAGACGCCATAGAAAAAGGTACCCCTATCAGCCGCGAGATAGCCGACCTGATAGCAAACGGTATGAAGAGTTGGGCAAAATCCTTGAATGTCACTCATTACACTCACTGGTTCCAGCCACTGACGGATGGTACTGCCGAGAAACATGACGGTTTTATCGAATTTGGAGAAAATTCAAATGTAATCGAACGTTTTTCCGGCAAATTACTGATCCAGCAGGAACCGGACGCTTCTTCTTTCCCTAACGGAGGCATACGTAATACGTTTGAAGCTCGCGGATATACCGCTTGGGATGTCTCTTCGCCCGCTTTCGTTGTAGATACCACATTGTGTATTCCCACAATCTTTATCTCCTATACCGGTGAAGCACTGGACTATAAGACCCCATTACTGAAAGCACTGGGTGCTGTGGACAAGGCTGCCACGGAAGTATGCCAGTTATTCGATAAGAATGTGACCCGTGTATTCACGAATCTGGGATGGGAACAGGAATATTTCCTGGTAGATTCCGCCCTATACAATGCCCGTCCCGATCTTTGTCTGACCGGGCGCACGCTTATGGGACATTCGTCTGCAAAAGACCAGCAGTTGGAAGACCACTATTTCGGTTCTATCCCCCCACGGGTAACAGCTTTCATGAAAGAACTGGAAATAGAATGCCACAAACTTGGAATTCCGGCAAAAACACGCCATAACGAAGTTGCCCCCAACCAATTTGAATTGGCTCCAATCTTTGAGAATGCCAACCTTGCCAATGATCATAATCAGTTGGTAATGGACCTGATGAAGCGTATTGCCCGTAAACATAACTTTGCCGTGTTGCTGCATGAGAAGCCTTACAGTGGTGTTAACGGTTCGGGAAAACACAATAACTGGTCACTCTGTACAGATACCGGCATCAACCTTTTCGCTCCCGGTAAGAATCCAAAAGGAAACATGCTTTTCCTCACCTTCCTGGTGAACGTATTAATGATGGTTTATAAGAACCAGAATTTACTGCGTGCTTCTATAATGAGTGCAGGTAACAGTCACCGCCTAGGTGCCAATGAAGCGCCACCCGCTATTTTATCCATATTCCTGGGCAGACAATTATCTGCCACTTTGGATGATATAGTACGTCAGGTAGGAGACGATAAAATGACTGCCGAAGAAAAAACAACTCTTAAATTGGGAATCGGACGTATTCCAGAGATTCTCCTCGACACGACAGACCGTAACCGTACTTCTCCGTTTGCTTTCACCGGCAATCGTTTTGAGTTCCGTGCAGCCGGTTCTTCATCCAACTGTGCAGCTGCCATGATTGCTATCAATGCTGCCATGGCTAACCAGTTGAATGAATTCAAAGCATCCATCGCT
>USSR01000533.1 GCA_900557355.1 uncultured Bacteroides sp. | reverse complement strand
AGAGATTTTTCGTCCGAGGGAGATTTTCCCCAAAGGATAATAGGGAAATCCCTATTTCTAACTATCTTTGTAGAAGATACAACGCTCACCGGCATAAAGTTCAGGCAAACTTGACTTTCTATACCCGGATTGCTGTATCTTTGCACATTATTCACCAGCATTAAAAACAACTATGAAGTATTTTGAGTTCACATTCCGCACCCAGCCTTGTACCGAAACCGTCAATGACGTACTGGCTGCCATACTGGGTGAAGTCGGATTTGAAAGTTTTGTTGAGTGTGAAGGCGGACTGACCGCATATATCCAACAGACATTGTGTGATGAAAACGCCATCAAGATTGCCATCACCGAGTTCCCCCTACCCGATACGGATATTACTTATACATATACCGAAGCGGAAGACAAGGACTGGAACGAAGAATGGGAAAAGAATTTCTTCCAACCCATCATTATCGGAAACCGATGTGTGATCCACAGCACTTTCCACCAAGATGTCCCCAAAGCGGAATATGACATCGTCATCAATCCTCAAATGGCCTTCGGAACAGGACACCACGAGACTACCAGCCTCATCATTGAAGAATTGTTGGACAGCGAATTGAAAGATAAATCTCTGCTCGATATGGGCTGCGGAACTTCAATTCTTGCCATCCTCGCACGTATGCGGGGCGCACGCCCCTGTACAGCCATCGACATTGATGAATGGTGTGTACGAAACTCCATCGAAAATATCGAATTGAACCACGTAGACGATATTGCCGTTTCACAAGGAGATGCCTCGTCGCTTACAGGAAAAGGACCTTTCGACGTTATCATCGCCAACATCAACCGGAATATATTACTGAATGATATGAAGCAATATGTTGCCTCCATGCATACGGATTCCGAACTCTATATGAGTGGATTTTACGTAGACGATATTACCGCCATCCGCGAAGAAGCGGAAAAGAACGGATTGACTTTCGTTCATTATAAAGAGAAGAATCGCTGGGCAGAGGTGAAGTTTGTTTATAAAGGATAAGAGTCCTGATGGATGTAGAAAAAATAGTGACGGTATATGCTTGGGATAGTGACGCTATCCCAAGCATATACCGTCACTATTTGTATCGGATAGCGTCACTATCTTATAAGGAGAAACAAAGTTGTTACGCGAACTCTTTCTTTAGCTGTTGACACCATGCTTTTATTTTCTTTTCCGCCTGCTCGGACTGATTATCCAAATCGACAACTAAACCGCACCACTGCTCACCACGCAAAGCTTTGGAACGTTCGAAAGTATAACCTTCGGAAGAAGTAAAACCAACTAAAGTAGCCTCATCTTCTTCAAATACCTCCGCCAACAGACCGATTCCATCTGCAAAATTCTCCGGATAGCGTATCTGATCTCCCAGACCGAAAATAGCAACCTTCTTACCTTTTAATTTCATTGTCCGGAGTTCCGGCAACAGTTCGTCCCAATAAGTAGGAAGTTCTCCATCAAACCAAGTGGAAGCACCCACAATGAAGCAGTCATAAGCAGCAAAGTCATTTTGCCAAGCCTGTTCAATAGGCACTGTCTCTATCTTTTCCTTACCGAATTCTTTCTGTATTTTCTCTGCCACCCAACTCGTTCTTTCGGCTTTGGTAGCATAAAATAAACCTATCTTTTTCATAATCCACACTATTTAATATTCCAATAATCTCCGGGCAGCCTCGTATATCTTGGCCTCATCCGGCAAAATTTCCTTTTCCAAAATCGGATTAAAACCGACAGGAGTAAAAGTAGAACCGACACGCTGCACCGGTCCATCGAGATAGCGGAACATCTCTCCACTAATCATAGCAGCAAGCTCCGCACCAAAACCGGAGAATACTTTATCTTCATGAACCACCAATGCCTTGCTCGTTTTCTTGACCGATTCGAATATCGCCTCTTTATCCAACGGAATCAAGGAGCGAATATCAATGACTTCCACTTTCCAGCCACCTTCTTTTTCCAATCGTTCTGCTGCGTGCAGACAGAAATGGGTGGTATTGCCATAGGTAATAATGCTTAAATCTGATCCCTCACGACGAATACGTGCTTTTCCGAAAGGTACTTCAAAATCTTCCGGCACTACTGCCGCTGCTTCTACCGAATTATACAATGCTTTCGGTTCAAGGAACAGCGTGAAGCCTTTGGATCGCATACTGGTACGAAGTAATCCGGCAGCATCATCCGCAAAAGACGGGCAGACAATACGTGCCCCCGGTAAAGTGGTCAAAGCTCCCTCCAGGTTTTGAGAATGATACAAGCCTCCACCGATATAGCCACCGGAAGCCAGACGCAGAGTTATATTCGGAGCGAATTTCCCATTGCTACGCCAGTACTCATGTGTACACTCCACATATTGTTCTACGGCAGGCCAGAAATAATCGGCAAACTCCGCTCCCTCAATCACCACATGAATTTTAGGATCAAAGCGACTCATTCCATTGGCGGTGCCTACAATATAATCTTCCGCAATCGGTGCACTGAATACACGGGCTTCGCCGAATTCCTGCTGCATACCTTTGGTTACATTAAACACGCCTCCTTTTTCCCTGTTTGCCACATCCTGTCCCCAAATAAAGGTATCGGGATTATAGCGGAATTCAGCTTTCAATGTTTCATTAATGGCATTGACCAGAAAAGTCTTCTCCCCTTCCGCCTCATGTGTACCATCTTTATATTTCTGTGGCTGATAAGGTTCGGGCATTACAAAATCATAAATGCTTTTAGGATCGGGATCGGGAGCAGCCAAAGCCTTCCGGTTGGCAGCAGACAATTCTTTCTTTGCATCAGCTTCTATTTGTTGCAGTTCTTCCTCGGTCAGACGTTTATAACGCAGCAGCATCCGGCGGAACTTCATCAAGGGATCAGCATCTTTCACATATTCCAATTCATTCTCATCCCGATACAAGGTGTGTTTATCTGAATTGGAGTGCGAACCGATCCGGACACAATTCGCCTGCACAATAACCGGATTACGGGTACTGATAGCATATTCCCGCGCTTCGGTCATAGCATTCATCGAATCGAATACATCCTTTCCGTTACAATAGATAATCTTCAGGTTCTTGAAGCCCGAGAAGTTTTCGGCTACTTTACGGTTGGCAGTCTGTTCCGATTTGGGTACGGAAATACCATACCCATTATCTTGTATTACAAAAATCACCGGAAGACGTTCGAGGCTGGCACCATTGATAGCTTCGTAAACGAATCCTTCGGAAGTAGCCGACTCTCCGTGAGAAGTGATAGCTACGCCTTTATGTCCATAATATACCATTGCTCTGGCCACACCTGCTGCGTGAAGGTCGTGTGTACCAGTAGCAGAGGAGATGTTTTCAATGTGCCATTCCGGTTTGGCGAAATGGTTCGACATGTGACGTCCTCCGCTACCCGGGTCCGTTGCTTTGGAAATACCGTTCAGGATAACTTCTTCAGCGGTCATTCCGGCGGAAAGCACGGTTAACATATCCCGGTAGTATGGGAACAGGAAATCTTCACCGAGGGTGAATACCTGACCGACAGCAAGTTGAATACCATCATGCCCTGCATAGGGAGCATGATAAGACCAACCCAAAGATTGCAACAGGTAAGACGGTGCCTTTTCGTCCAAGGCACGCCCCAATGTCATCAGATGATACCACTTTTTCAGGGTTTCTACATCTGTAGTTTTTATATCATATTTCTTTTTCATGAGTAATGAAGTTCTTAATGAATGAAACAATCAGTTATCAGCCTTTCCAATTTTCGAGATAGTCGGCTATAAAATGCAGGAAGTTACCTCCCAACATTCCATCTACTACCCGATGATCGTAGGACAAAGACAAGTACATTTTATGCCGGATTGCAATCGTATCACCCTCCGGAGTTTCTACAACAGCAGGTTTCTTCTCAATATATCCTACTCCCAGGATAGCTACTTGCGGCTGATTAATGATTGGCGTACCGAACAGGCTCTTGAATGTACCAAAATTGGTTATCGTAAATGTACCCCCATCAATATCTTCCGGCATTAATTTGTTATCCCTTGCTTTCAAGGCCAGAGAATCGATGGCAACAGCCAACCCGTTCAGATTCAGATGATCGGCATCATGCACCACAGGAACAATCAGATTTCCATCATTCAAAGAGACGGCAATACCGACATTAATATGCTTTTTGAAAAGAATATTGTATCCATCTACCGATACATTCACCTGTGGATAGGCAGCCAATGCTTTTGCCACGGCTTCCGTTATCACAGGCATATAAGTCAGTCTCACTCCTTCGCGACGGAAGAAAGCGTCTTTATTCTTTTCACGCCAACGTACCAATTTGGTAACGTCTACTTCTACTACATTGGTCACGTGAGGAGATACTTTCTTAGACATAACCATGTGGTCGGCAATAATCCGGCGGACACGATCCATCTCTTTTACTTCGACTCCAGGCATTGCTACAGGAGCAACCTTCGGACTTGCCTGTTCAGAAGAAACAGCAACTGATGTTTTGCTTGCGGCCGGGGCAGCAACAACAGATGCCGGCTTCGGTTCAACACTACCTCCTCTTTTCTTCTTTTCAATATAATCTTTTATATCTTTCTTACTCAATCGCCCTTCATAACCAGTTCCTTGTATAGCATCCAGCTCTTCTTTCGGAATTTTAGCTTCCCGCGCCAACTGAATCACAACAGGAGAGTACCAACGTTCTTCCTCTGCAACAACAGGTTTCGATGCAGTATTCGCTGATTCGTTTTTAGCAGTTTCCGCTGATGATGGTGATGATGGTGATGTTTCAGAAACATTTGCAGCAACCTGACCAGCATCGGCTTCCTCTCTTACAACTCCTTCGCTTACCGGCTCCGTTCCTGAAGATTCTTCTCCATCCAAATCAATTATAGCGACTACTGTTCCTACAGCAACCGTATCGCCCTCCTTATATAAAATCTCCACCACTTTTCCCGCTACGGGAGAAGGGATCTCCGCACTTACTTTGGCAGTATTCACTTCAAAAAGCACATCGTCTTCCG
>USSR01000532.1 GCA_900557355.1 uncultured Bacteroides sp. | reverse complement strand
GGATATTCTATAGGTGTGAATGTACAATTTTAAAAAACAGATAATATGAAGACACATAAATATATAATATTAGGACTCTGTTTACTTTTATTAGGTACTACAGTTTCTTGTGAAAAAGGTTTGAATTTATACTCGAAAGATGTAATTTCTGAACCTGTATACTTTGCAAACGCAGAGGATTTCAAACGATATGCAAATAATTTTTATTATGGCTTATCCACTTTCAATTCGGATGATGACATGTCCGACATTACTAAACCTTCAGGATTTAATAATGTAAGTAACAGTTCATATATAGCCGGAACAACTGACGGAACTTGGGATGGAGCTTATTCCGCTATACGCTACATAAACTATGGCCTTGAAAGGTGTGCAACCGCACCGGATGATTTGAAAGATGACATAAAAGTCTATGAGGCTGAAATGAAATTTTTCAGAGCTTATCAATATTTCAACTTATTGAAACGTTTCGGTGGTGTTCCTCTTATTGAGAAAACCCTTACATTGGATGATAAAGATCTATTGTATGGTCCGCGTGACAGTAGAGAAACAATTGCTGCTTTTATCAAAAAGAATTTAGATGAAGCCATTCCCGAGTTACCACTTGAATCAGAAATAGCTAATGATGATAAAGGTCGTATATCAAAAGGAGCTGCTTTAGCTTTTAAAGCCAGATTTTCACTGTTTGAAGGAACATGGAGAAAATATCATGGTTTGCAAGGAGCAGAGGCTTTCCTGGATGATGCAATATCAGCTTCCAAAAGTGTTATTGATAGTAATGAATATGAATTATGGGATCATAGAACAGAATTAGGAGATTTAGCTTATAAATACTTCTTCACACTTTCTAAAATTAAGGCTAATCCGGCCGGTTTAACTAAAGCCGATAATAAAGAAACAATTTTAGCACAACGATATGATGAAGATCTCAGAGAATCTCCTCGTTACGAACATTCCGGTAATCTTTGCCCAACTAAAAAGTTAGCAGATATGTATCTGGATAAAAATGGTTTGCCTATAAATCATCCAAATACTGTATTCAAAGGCTATCAAAGACTCACTTCTGAATATGAAGACCGTGATCCTCGTATGGATATCTTCTTTCTGAAACCGGGCGAACGTTTCTGGCTATTCTCACAACCCATGTACAATGCAGACTGGAATAATCTGGATGATCCTAATAGAGGTATTGTTTATAATGTGGAATTCGGTTTTTGGACTCAAACAGGTTACAGAAATGTAAAATTTGAGGCTGAAATCACATTCCCATTAGGAAACGACTGGTCTGTAATCCGTTATACTGAAGTATTGCTTATCTATGCTGAAGCATCATTCGAAAAGAATAACAGGATAACAGATGCAGAATTGAATTTAAGTATTAACAAACTAAGAGACAGGGTTGGCATGCCTCACCTTACCAATGATTTCGTTACTACAAACGGATTGAATATGTTGGAAGAGATTCGACGTGAAAGAACTATTGAATTAAGTCTGGAAGGCTTCCGTTTAGACGATTTGAGACGTTGGAAAACTGCAGAAACAGAACTTAATCAACCATTGAGAGGCATTAAATATAAAGGTACTGAATATGAAACAGATGGTCGCTGGAATAATCTGGGTTATGAAGTAGACGAAGAGGGAGTTATTATTTTGGAAAAAGCATCAGATAGAAAGTTCGATCCTGACAAACATTATTTATTCCCATTACCTACCCGTCAGATATTACTGAATCCACAGTTGGAACAGAATCCGGGATGGAAATAATTTAATTATTCATCAATTTCTCAGTTCCTGATTTTTATTAATCAGGAACTGAGAAATAAAACAATGAAAATATGAAACGTGGTTTACTATTGTTACTGTTATATTTCTCTTTTTTGTCAGCTTTCGCCCAACAAATGGATGGAGAACTATATAATCTGGCAAAAACAAAAAGCGGCTACCGCTCAAAACGGGTAAGTAGTTATGATAAAAGTGGCTATAATGGTGACCGTATTGTCGGAATTAAACCTAACGAAAAAGTCATAATCTGCAATATTCAAGGAGCTGGAATAATCAACCATATCTGGTTTACTATTGCCCCGCCTCCTCATTTAATCAGTCGGAATGATATCATTCTACGAATATATTGGGATGAAAATGATTATCCTTCGGTAGAGTCTCCAATAGGTCCTTTTTTCGGACAAGGATGGGATGAGAGCTACAATTTCTCATCGTATGCATTGACAACCGGACCTGCAAACGGAACAGGTATGTCCACTTACTTTATGATGCCGTTTGGCAAAGGTGCTCGCATTGAAATAGAAAATCAAGCGGACAATGTTATTGATAACATATTTTTCTATGTAGATTATTATGAAGTAGATAAATTGCCTAAAGATATGGGACGTTTTCATGCATGGTTCAATCGCGAAATCACTGTTCCGGTAAAAGACCCTGAAACAGGGAGAGAAATGGCTAATATAGATGGAAAAGAAAATTATGTATTTGCTGATATACAGGGGAAAGGACACTTCATTGGATTAAATTACTATGTTCAAAATCCTTCCACTGCCTGGTATGGTGAAGGAGATGATATGTGGTTTATCGATGGAGAAAAAATACCTTCAATGGTAGGTACCGGAACAGAAGATTTTTTCAATACTTCATGGTGTCCAAAAGAACCTTTCCAAAGTCCTTTCTTCGGTTACCCTCGGGTGAATAATGAAACCGGATGGTTAGGACGTACCCATGCGTACCGTTTCTTTATAAACGATCCCATCTTCTTTGAAAAATCACTGAAAGCAACCATTGAACATGGTACATCCAATGATATGAATTTGGATATTGCCACAGTTGCCTATTGGTATCAGGATAAAGCTTATCCCATTCCCTCCATTCCGAATAAGGCCGGTCGCAAATTGAAATCTCTGATTAATTTCTGGAATATTCATCAGATGCGCGAAACATGGAAAAAGACGAAAGAAAATAATGCCTGGGGAGACGAATAATTATTTATTTATCAAGGAAAAAGAGAATTATAATATGCAGAATAAATGGATTAAGAATCACTTTATAGTAGCAGGAGGAGTAATTATATGTTTACTACTCTCCTGCTCCACCGTTACAAAGAGAAAATATAATTATTCATCAGAATTAGAAACTCTTTATCGCCTGGATTTATTACCCGATTTCCGTTCCAACTGTATCGTGGAGCAAATTTCCAGTTATGATAGAACAGGTAGCAATGATGATGGATTTAATGGCACTTATTCATATCTTCGGAAAGAAGGTGATAAACTTGTTATTGCAGAAATGAAAGGTCCCGGAATCATTAATCGCATCTGGACCCCTACCCCTACTAACGATACATTAGAATTTTACTTTGACGGACAGAAAAAAGCCCAATTGAAAATCTGCTTCCAGGATTTATTCTCTAACAAACGATATCCTTTCATAAACCCTGTTTGCGGAGAAGGAGTAGGCGGATATTATTGCTATCTCCCCATTCCATACAAAAAATCATGCAAAATTGTATTAGATGGTGATCAAATGAAATTCTATCAAATTCAATACCGCAATATGCCAAACTATGATATAGAAAGCTTTTCCATCGACCTATCTTCTGAAGAGGAAACTACCTTATCGAAAGCATGCCGGGTATGGGAAAACTTTTCTAAATCCCATATGAACACTTTTACTGAAGGAAAGTCTGCAAATTGCCAGACAGAAGAACTTTCTTTTTCATTGGCTCCAGGTGAAGAAAAAGAGTTCTTCCATACAAATACACCGGGACGAATCGTAGGATTCGAAATTAACAGCGAACAGCTTCTTCACAAAGATGTATTTCTACAAACTATATGGGATGAAGAAGAAGTTCCTGCAATAAACATTCCGATGCAAGATTTCTTTGGATATTCCACTGAAAAGCCATCCATGAACGGAATGATTATAGGAAATGACGCAGGAAGGCATTATTGTTTTCTACCTTGCCCATTCGATCAATCCGCAAAAATGTCATTGCAGTATCGAGCTATAGAAGGAACAACTATTCCTTTCAAAGTGAAAGTTTATTATAATACGGAAGCCAGAATCAAACAAACCGAAGGTAAATTATATGCTTTCTGGCATGGAGAAATTAATCCGGAACAAGGCAAATTTTATGATTTCCTTTCTGTAAAAGGTAAAGGGCATTACGTAGGTACCATTCACTCAGCACAAGGTTTATATCCTGGTAATATGGTATTCTTCGAAGGAGATGATTCCACTTACGTAGACGGTAAAATGCGTATTCACGGTACGGGTTCCGAAGATTATTACAATGGAGGATGGTACGATTTGCCCGGAAAATGGGACCGTGCTAAAAGCCTGCCACTACATGGCTGCCTGGATTATCATTTAAAAACTGCACGCACCGGAGGATTCCGTTTCTATACAACAGACAAATTATCATTTGAAAAGGAATTCTACATGGGTATAGAACATGGTATGGTTGGAAATACACATCCTGTAAATTATAAGTCCGTAGCCTTTTATTATTTAGATAAACCCTGAAAACAAGTATAACTCTTACCTTTTCCCAGCCATATACACTCCCCCCATAATACAAGCAGCCCCAATCAGCGCAATAATCGTCAGATGTTCATTCAGCAGAATTGCCGATCCTACCAAAGTGAACAGTGGATTGAGATAAATATAGTTGGAAGCGCGTACCGTTCCCAGATTTTTCAGTACGACATTCCAAATTGCAAAACAAATCAGGGAAGCAACTACACCCAAAAACAATAAATTCAACAGAACGGAAGGCTGAATGAGCAAAGAAAGGTCAGCCTTCCAAGGTTGAAACATAAAGACGGGAAGCGTAGTCAATATGCCATAGAAAAAGATCTTGCGAGTAATAAAAATAGTATTATACCTCCCTGTCATCTTCTTCATTATCAGACTATAGAACGCCCAGGAAAGAGCGGCAAGCAAAGTAAGACAATCGCCCAGCGGAGAGATTTTCAAAACAAAACTCCCATTATAAACCACCATTGCC
>USSR01000531.1 GCA_900557355.1 uncultured Bacteroides sp. | reverse complement strand
TATCCGGTCACTAAAATACAATAAGACTGTTCCGCTCCACGACCTACACGACCACGCAACTGATGGAGTTGCGACAACCCGAAGCGCTCTGCATTCTCAATAATCATCACGGAAGCATTCGGTACATTTACACCTACCTCAATCACTGTAGTCGCTACCATTATCTGTGCTTCGCCCGAAACAAAAAGCTGCATCTGTGCATCTTTCTCAACCGCTTTCATCTTGCCATGCACTTTGCAGACTCTACAATCCGGGAATTCCTCACAAATATGAAGGTAGCCTTCTTCCAGATTCTTTAAGTCTATTTTCTCACTTTCCTTAATCAAAGGATATACAATATACACCTGTCTGCCCTCTGCAATCTGTCTATGAACGGATTGGTACAAGCTTACACGGTGCGCATCATATTTATGAATAGTCACAATAGGTTTACGTCCCGGCGGCAGTTCATCAATGACGGAGACATCGAGATCACCGTATAATGTCATGGCCAGCGTACGCGGAATAGGGGTAGCTGTCATGACTAGCACATGGGGCGGCTGCACATTCTTAGTCCATAAACGTGCGCGTTGTGCCACACCGAAACGGTGCTGTTCATCTATCACTACCAATCCCAGTGAAGAGAAATTCACGGTATCTTCTATCACGGCATGCGTACCGATCAGTATTCGCACATCTCCCGTTAACAGACCGGTGAGAATGGCTTCCCGCTTTTTTCCTTTCACAGAGCCGGTCAGCAATTCCACACGTATATCCATTCCGTACAATAGCTCGCGGATTGTTTCAAAATGCTGGTTAGCCAGGATTTCGGTAGGCGCCATCATACAAGCCTGATAACCATTATCCAACGCTATCAGCATACTCATCAGTGCCACCAGCGTTTTCCCACTACCTACATCCCCCTGCAACAGACGGTTCATTTGCTTACCACTGCCCACATCCCGGCGTATTTCTTTCAGTACACGCTTCTGGGCACCTGTCAGTTCGAAAGGCAGATTCTTGGCATAGAAAGTATTGAATATCTCTCCCACCGTTTCAAATACATATCCACGGTATTTCCGTTGCCTATCTTTTGCATAGCGGAGAATATTCAACTGTACATAAAAAAGTTCTTCAAACTTCAAACGATATTGCGCTTTACGGAGCAGTTCCGGATTTGCCGGAAAATGAATATTCCTCAAAGCTTCCGTCAGCGGCATCAAATGATGTTCTGTCAATATAGCGGAAGAAAGCGTTTCGGGCAACGGTTCGTGGAGTTGCTGCACTACGGCGCTCATCATCTTCTCAATTGCATGAGAATTGAGGGAACTCCGCTTCATTTTCTCCGTTGTATTATAATAAGGTTGCAATCCCATTGTCGAGAGCTTCAACTCCGAAGCATTATCGATATCCGGATGAGCAATATTGATCCGTCCGTTGAAGACGCTGGGTTTACCAAATACAATATATTCCTGATGTACCTTATACTTACCGACGAGAAATTTAATTCCCTGAAACCAGACTAAATCCACAATCCCCGTACCATCTGAGAAATGGGCAATCAGACGGCGCTGCCTACCTTCTCCAATCGTCTCAAAGCCCAGGATTTCACCTTTCAGCTGGATATAAGGCATCGTACCGTCTATTTCATGGATATAATAGATACGGCTACGGTCTACATATTTATAGGGGAAATAATACAATAAGTCGTGAAGGGAATAGATATTCAATTCCTTATTGAGTTCTGAGGCACGTTGCGGCCCTACACCCGACAGGTATTTTATGTCACGAGAAGCTAAATCAAACATGAATCCAACAAAGCAGCGGCTATTTTCAAATCAAAGGGAGTCGTAATTTTAATGTTTTCCCGATTACCTGCCGCGAGGTATACAGATGCTCCCATCGCTTCCACTACAGAAGCGTCATCCGTAAAGAAAGAAGTATAAGGTTGTTCATAGGCCTGTTTCAGTAAATCGGCATCAAACACCTGGGGAGTCTGTACCAATTTATACTCATCCCGGCTGACGGTCACACTTTCTTCTCCTTTAAGATGGCGTACAGTCTCCACCACATCTGTCACGGGAATCACCGCTTTTTTTTCAGCAGCCAGTTCATAACAGCGGGCTATGACTTCCCGGGAAACAAACGGGCGTACCCCATCATGAACACCAACCAATCCCGGAGTAGTAACGTGAGCCAATCCGTTCTTTACTGAATGGAAGCGTGTTTCACCTCCGTCCGCCACTGTATGCGGCAAAGAAAAAGAATGCTCCGCACATAGCTCTTTCCAATAAGACTGCTGACTATGCGGGAGCACTAATATTATATGTATCTCCGGATTGTAGTAATAAAAGGCTTCCAAAGTACGCATCAAAACAGGTTTTCCACCTATAAGCAGAAATTGTTTGGGAAGTTCACCTCCCATGCGCAACCCTTTACCACCGGCAACTATCAGAGCATACTGAACCATAAATCAATTAACACACATTGCCTCTTTCAGTTCCTGTACCTTCTCTTTTCCGAGCATCATATCTACCACCGTCAGAGCAAATTCCATCGCAGCACCCGGTCCTTTTCCAGTAATGATATTACCGTCTCTTTCCACCGGAGCACCGGTACATTCAGCACCTTCCAGGTATTGTTCGAAGCCTGGATAGCAAGTTGCCTTGCGGCCTTTCAGCAAGCCGAGTTTACCCAATATCATAGGAGCAGCACAAATGGCAGCAATCGGTTTATTCTTTTCTGCAAAGTCTAAAACCAGTTTACGTAGTTCCGGGCACTTTTCCAAAGTAGCTGCACCAGGCATTCCACCGGGTAAAAGAACTAAATCTGCGTCATAAAAATCACAGTTCACTACATTCTTATCGCAAAGCACCGGTACATCATGTGCACCAGTTACTATCTCATCGGGAGTCACCGTAATCATTTCCACGTTCAGCCCTGCACGCCTCATTACATCCACAGAGGTGAAAGCTTCCACTTCTTCAAATCCGTCTGCAAAAAAAACATAAACTGTACCCATAATTGTTCTCCTTATTATTTTAGATTAAAGTAATATGTTATCGTTCCTGTCTGGTTATTCAAGCCCTCTACTTTATTGAAACGCGCTTTCTTAGCAGCATCTTCAGCCGCTTTCCGCAAAGCAGGATTTACGGTATTGGTCTGTCGGTTGATGCTGGTAGCAATTACATATCCCGCAGGATTCACAGTAATCGTAACCACCACTCTGCCCTCGTCCTGTACGTTATATGTCGGACGCGGCAAACCTCCTTGTCCTATAGAACGTCCGCCGAGGTCAAAAGTTCCATAACCTCCCGTTCCGCTCGACGCACCTTCCGGTGCATTTCCGGTGGGACTTCCCTGGATACCTGTTCCCTCAGTCTTACCTTTGCTTCCCATTTGCGCTCCTTTTCCGAAGGCACCTGCCACCCTCTTGCGGGCAGCCTCTTCCGCCTCCCTGCGTTCCCGCTCAGCTTTAGCTTCCGCCAACTTCCGGGCTTCTTCCGCTTTCTCGGCTTCCGTCTTCTCCGGTTTTTCCGGCTTCTTCTTTACTTCTTCCTTTTTAGGTTCCGCTTTGGGCTTGATAACAACGGTTTCTTCATCCTCCTGTGTAAGCATCTCCTGTTCTACCGTCTCTTGTACTTTAGGAGCAACGGTCTCGGGCATCACATCCACTTTTACCAGGGAAGGGTCAGCACTTCCAAATGCATTGGGCACTTCACCCAGCATTACCGGCATACCGTCTTCATCCTGCTGCTCCGGCAAAGCGAAGCCCACCAGTATCAACAGGAGAATGAACGCTACATGTACCAGCAACGCACCTACTATTCCTATATATTTGCCTTTCTTCTTCGGATTCACCATTGCCATTTACGATTTAACCATTTACAATGTACAATTTAGCCATCGTACATTTATTTCCCTTCAGGCGGGCGTGTAGCCAGCACCATCTTGAACTTATTCTCATTGGCAATATTCAGCACTTTCACGATTTCCCGGTAAGGCACAGCTTCATCAGCATAAAGCGCCACATACATTTCCGGTTCTTTCGCAGCGCACGATTGCAGGAAAGGAGTCAATTCTTCCAAAGAAATCGCCTGCTCCTTATCATTTCCAAACGCCGCGTAAAAATTCAGGTCCTTATCGATAATAACCCGCGTCAAGGGCTTAGCCGACGTCTGCTGTTTTCCCTGCGGAAGCAACACCTTGATAGCATTCGGCGAAACAACCGTAGACGTGATCATAAAGAAGATCAGCAACAGGAAGATGACGTCCGTCATGGATGCCATACTGAAATTGGGCGATATTTTAGCTCTACGTTGTAGCACGCTTAGTTCAATTATTAATTACTAATTATTAATTACTTAGGAAGCGGGTTCATTCAAGAGGTCCATGAATGCCATGGTCTTAGCCTCCATCTTATTCACCACGCCGTCCACCAGAGTCACGAGGTAGTTATAGGCAAACATCGCAATAATACCCACGATCAAGCCACCTACCGTAGTGATCATAGCTTCGTAGATACCGCCCGAAAGCAATGTGATATCGATGTTGTTGCCTGCATTGGCCATTTCGTAAAAAGCACGCACCATACCGGTCACCGTACCGAGGAAACCAATCATCGGCGCACCTCCGGAGATGGTTGCCATAATCGTCAATCCTTTTTCCAGTTTCGCTACCTCAATATTTCCCACATTCTCAATGGCAGCCTGCACATCATTCACCGGACGTCCCAAACGGCTGATACCTTTCTCAATCATACGGGCAGCCGGAGTATTTACGCTGCGGCAATAGGCTATGGCAGCTTTTATTTCTCCATCCAAGATATAATCCTTTATCTTATCCATGAACATCGGGTCCTCTTTGCCGGCTTTCCTGATCACATAGTTGCGTTCGAACAAGATGTAGAAACAAAGAATGGACAGCAGGCCAAGAACGATCATAATCCAACCACCCTTGACAGCCATACTCCATAAGTTCATCTCTTCAGGACCAGCTACCGGAGTCAATACCGGATTGGCGCCCGCAATAGAATCGGTCAGCGCCGGAGCCACCACCAGCTTTC
>USSR01000530.1 GCA_900557355.1 uncultured Bacteroides sp. | reverse complement strand
CGAATCCTCTAGTTTTCTATTTACACAAAATCGTGGACAGTGCCTTTCTGAGATATCTCACTCCTTATAAAAAACAATTGATACAGTTGATACTGGGGATGCTAACAGTCAGCTTGTTGCAATTGATTCTCCCTTTTCTGACGCAATCATTGGTGGACGTAGGTATCCGTGATAGTAATTTGAATTTTATCATTCTGGTACTGATAGCACAAATCATAATATCTGTATCGCAACTTTCGGTAGAGTTTATTCGCAGTTGGATACTATTACATGTTAACACACGTATTACTATCTCTTTAATATCTGATTTTCTGGCTAAGTTAATGAAATTGCCATTGCACTTCTTTGACTCAAAAATGGTAGGTGACATTATGCAACGTATCGGTGATCATGAGCGTATTAAAACGTTCCTGACAGGGTCATCTATTACCACACTCTTTTCTTTTGTCAATTTCTTTATTTTTGCCTTTGTTCTTGCTTATTATAATTTGACAGTGTTAGGTATCTTCTTATTGGGTAACACTTTGTATGTGTGTTGGATACTCGTTTTTATGAAGTATCGGCGGGAATTGGATATACGCCGTTTTGCACAAGCGGCAGGCGAACAAAGCAACCTGATACAAATTGTAACTGCTATGCAGGAAATCAAACTAAACAACTGTGAGACTCAGAAACGCTGGCAGTGGGAACGTATACAGGTGAAACTGTTCAAAATTAGTATAAAAGGTTTGGCACTGGGACAGATTCAGCAAGTGGGTTCCATATTCTTTAATCAAACTACCAATATTGTGATTTCCTTTATTGCGGCAAAAGCCGTAATAGATGGACAGATGACGTTGGGTATGATGATGTCTCTGACCTATATTATCGGTCAGTTGAGTTCTCCGGTATCTTCTTTTATTGGTTTTGCACAGCAATTTCAGGATGCCAAAATTAGTTTGGAGCGTCTGAACGAGATACATGGACGGAAAGACGAGGAACAGGATATTTCGTCAAAACTTACAGTGTTGCCGGAAAAAGGGGATATACGGATAGAGAATGTTTCATTCAGTTATGACGGTGCAAACAGGGATTATGTATTGGATGATGTTTCTTTACACATTCCTCAGCATAAAATGACCGCAATTGTAGGGGCGAGCGGTAGTGGTAAAACTACTTTGATAAAATTGATGCTTGGTTTTTATACTCCCAATAAAGGAGCGATCAAGATACAGGATACTCCGTTAGAGAACATTAATCCACATTTATGGCGTGCCCGAACCGGATCTGTGATGCAGGATGGTTTTATATTCTCCGAGACAATTGCACAGAATATTGCGGTAGGTGAGGAGCAAATTGATATTGAACGTTTGAGACATGCGGTGACCATTGCCAATATCCGTGATTTTATAGATTCCTTACCGTTGGGATACAATACTAAAATCGGTATGGAAGGAAATGGCATCAGCCAAGGGCAGAGACAGCGTATTTTGATAGCCCGTGCGGTGTATAAGAATCCGGATTACCTGTTTTTTGATGAAGCCACCAATGCACTGGATGCGAATAATGAGCGCGAGATAATGGAGCATTTGCATGAATTTTATAAAGGGAAAACAGTTGTAGTAGTGGCTCATCGGCTGAGTACGGTGAGGGATGCAGATAATATTATAGTACTGGATAAAGGTAAAATAGCCGAAGAGGGAACCCACAAGGAATTGGTAGAACGGAAGGGGTTATATTACCGGTTGGTAAAGAATCAATTGGAGTTGGGTAATTAGAAATTGGTAATTTAAGACAGTGGAAGAGGAGAAGAAATATAAAGAGATAGAGCTGCGTAGCGAGGAAGTGCAGGAAGTGATGAATCACATTTCCCCTTGGGTGGTGAGATGGGGGATAACTGTGCTGTTCATTATTCTGTTGGCTTTACTGGCAGGGTGCTGGATATTTAAATATCCGGATGTCTTGCAGGCGGAAGTGACACTGACCACTGAAGAACCTCCCGCTTTTATGTTGGCGCGCTCTATGGGTAAAATAGATACTTTATATGTACACAATGGCGATACGGTGAAGGCAGGCGAACATTTGGGAGTCATTCAGAATGCTTCTGTTACGGAAGATGTACTATGGCTGACAGACCGTATGAAAGACTGGGAAATAGCAGGTTATGAACCGGCGAAAGGGGCCGAGTATTTTATAGGTAAGCGTTTGCAATTAGGAGAATTGCAGTCTGCATACGCTTCATTTATGATTGCTCTTTCAGATTACGTTCGCTTTATCGAGCAAGATTATTATGCAAAGAAGATGGATGCGGGAAAAAAACAACTGGCTGGGCAACGTTCTTATCTTAACTTGGTGGAGCGTGAACATACACTGACCGAAAAAGAAATGGAACTGGCGCAGAGTATGTACGACCGGGATTCCATTTTGTATGCGAGAAATGCAATGATTGTGGCAGAATTTGAAGAGTCGGGCAGCCGTTATTTGCAGAGTTTACGTACCAGAGAGACTTCAGGCATGAGTTTGTTGCAGGCTGAAATGCAATTAAAACAACAGGAGGAAAACTTGCTGGACTTGGGTAAACAGGCTTATGATGAGGAACAGAACCGCAGGCTTGAATTGAAAAATGCAATTGAGCAGCTTCAGGCACAGCTGAGTTCGTGGGTACAGAACTATCTGTTTAGTAGTCCTATCTGCGGTAAGATAACTTTTATGACAGTTTGGAGCCGCAATCAGAATGTACAGTCGGGTGAGACTGTTTTTGTGATTCAGCCTTCCGAAGATTCGAAAGTGATTGGTAAAGCAAAACTCCCTTTACAAGGTTCGGGAAAGGTGCAGGTGGGACAGAAAGTGCATATCCGTATGGATAATTACCCCGATCAAGAGTTTGGTTATGTGAGGGGGAAAGTGGAAAGTATCTCTCCGGTTCCGACGGAAGAGGGACTTTATGTAGTGGAAATAGTATTGCCGGAAGGTTTGCATACGAATTATGGTAAAACCCTTCCGACTTTACGTGAATTGAAAGGCACGGCAGACATTATATTGGCAGACAGAAATGTATTGGAGCGTTTATTAGCCCCGTTAAGGAAGATAGTAGAATACGAAGACTAAATAAAACCTTTGCTACTTTCCGCCAACTCCCGAACTTTTTCGTACTTTTGCCCATTCAATTAGTATGAACGATGGAAGTGACTTTAATCGTTCAATCGTAAATTGTCTAATCGTAAATAATCAAATGTTAACAAAAGTAATAGAACAAGCCAAAATAGATCGTTTTGCCAGATGGATGGGGCATGCGGAGAGAATTGTAATTGTAGCCCATGTGGCACCGGATGGCGATGCCATAGGCTCTTCATTGGGATTGTGGCATTTCCTGAATTCACAAGATAAAGTTGCGAATGTCATTGTGCCGAATGCTTTCCCCGACTTTCTGCGATGGATGCCGGGTAGCAAAGATGTATTACTCTATGACCGCTACAAAGAATTTGCCGATAAACTGATTGCTGAGGCTGAAATAATCTGTTGTCTGGATTTTAATACATTGAGTCGTATTGATGCAATGGCGGATGCAATAAAGGCAGCAAAAGGAAAGAAGATTTTGGTAGACCATCATCTATATCCCGAAGATTTTTGTGATATCACGATCTCACATCCCAATATTTCTTCTACTTCGGAGCTGGTATTCCGCTTGATATGCCGCATGGGGTATTTTAATGAAATAACCAAAGAAGGAGCAGAGTGCATCTATACTGGTATGATGACCGATACGGGTGGCTTTACTTATAATTCCAATAATCGGGAGATTTATTTTATCATCAGTGAATTACTTTCCAAGGGTATCGATAAGGATGACATTTACCGGAAAGTTTATAATACTTACTCTGAAAGCCGCTTGCGACTGATGGGTTATGTGCTTTCAAATATGCAGGTTTATCCCGATTATCATTCTGCCTTGATCTCATTGACAAAAAATGAGCAGGGACGTTTCAATTATATCCGGGGAGATAGCGAGGGGTTTGTAAATATCCCTCTGAGCATAAAAGGGGTGGTTTTCTCTTGCTTCCTGCGTGAAGACACGGAGAAGCCGATGATTAAGGTTTCATTGCGTTCTGTGGGTACATTTCCTTGCAATCAATTAGCTGCTGAATTTTTCAATGGAGGCGGACATCTGAATGCTTCCGGTGGTGAATTTTATGGTACGCTGGAAGAAGCAAAGAAAGTCCTGGAACGTGCTTTAGAGAAATTCAAGCCTTTATTGAATGCGAAAGGATAAAAAAAGAGGGGCACAAAGGTTAAAAGATACGAACTTTCCTCGTAGAGCTTTCAACTTTCAACGAAATCGAATACTTTTGTACGGAATTACTAAATAACAGATAATGAAGAAACTTACATTATTCTTTTTGTCTTTGCTGGTATGTGGTCTGGCTTTTCAGGCTTGTGATAACACCAAGACTTATGCAGAAATGCTGGAGGAAGAAAAAGAGGCCATTAAAGCATTTATAAAAGACAATAATATTAAGGTTATATCCCAAACAGAGTTTTACAGAAACGACTCGATTACGGATACGCTTAAAAATGAATATGTGCAACTCGCCAGCGGTGTATATATGCAAATACGGGATAAAGGCTCTAAAAATCCTGCCGATACAGTAAAAGCGAACGACCAGATCTTGGTACGTTTCATGGAATACGGCCTTATTCAAGGAGATACGACAATGTCTAACTTAGGATTTGCCGAAGTAGTGGATGAATTTAATTACCGGGTAACGAGTTCTTCCATTGCTGGTCAGTTTACGCAAGGATTGATGCTTTCTTATTACCAAACGACTGCTGTTCCTGCCGGTTGGTTAGTACCACTGGCTTATGTACGCGACATGGCACACGTCAGACTGATCGTTCCTTCAAAGATGGGACACAATACAGCTATGCAGTCCGTATACCCTTATTACTATGATATCCGTAAATACCAAATCTATAGGTAATTATAGTATATAACCAACAATCTTTAAATCATTAACCTAATGACTCTAATCAAATCTATCTCTGGAATCCGCGGAACTATTGGCGGAGGACA
>USSR01000529.1 GCA_900557355.1 uncultured Bacteroides sp. | reverse complement strand
TGGTACCATTTTGGGTCACCCGAGTGTTCACGAGCCCGGTCGTAGAGAAGTCCAAGACGTTTCAGCAATGGCCAGCGTACTCCTTCGAAATGCAGCTCACGGGCATATTCATCCAGAATCATATCAAGGGTAAGCGGACCGTTCTCACGAGCATTACCTGCCCTGCTCCACGTCTTGTTATAGTATTCGATGGCTTCGGAACTCGAACCGCCGTCGCGATGGAAGTAAGCCTCACAACACATCAGGTAGGTCTCTGCCAAACGGTAAACGATCAGGTCTTTGAAACTGGAAGTCCTGTCAGGCTGTGTAGCATTGGTCCATTGGTCAAAATGCTTCTTTGACATCGGATGCAGTTTCTCCAAATATCCGGCGGAACTGCCATACAAATCGGCTGGTATCTCTTTGCCATAATTGGCATTAGTGGGATCATTGTAATAGAACTTGTGGATAAAGAGCTTTTCATAGCGGGTATCCTTTTCCTTATCATACAGACCGAATAAGTAAGTATTCGGATAAACACGTCCCCAACCGTAACCACCCTGGGCTGCTTCAAAGGTACATCCGGCATTAGACTGATAGCGGGTAGTGGTAATAATGGCAAGACGGTGTCCCATCAATGGAGTACCGCTTCCGCCACCTCCCAGGTTCTCTGAGAATTGGTAGGACCACAGCACTTCGGAGTTACGCAGGTCCGCCCCGCTGAAAACATCTTCCGTCTTCGGCATCATGGAGTACATCGTGCCATCCCTGAAGATATCCTCACACTCTTTTATTGCTTTATCATAGTCCTTTTCCCACATGGCTACCTGCGCTCTCACATGTTTGGCAACCGCCTTAGTGATACGGCCATAGTCCTTATTCGGAATGTCCCAGGCAAGAGTGGCTATTGCATCTTCCAGGTCACCTTTAATCTGAGTGAATATTTCCTCCGTAGATGCCGGTTTATAGTCACGCACCAGATTATCTACCGTAGTAGGAAGTGTATTCAGATAGAGACGTTCAAAACGTTTCCATAGCTCAAAGTATGCATGCCCGCGGAAGAACTTAGCCTCAGCCCATGCTTTATGGACAACTTCGTCATCAAGCCCCAAGTTCTCGGCGCTTACAATGATTTCATTGGCTTTACCAATAATGGAATAATGGTGTGTCCAGAATGATTCGACATCGCTATTGTTAGGCAACAGCGTATTGAGACGGGCAATAGCTGCACTGGTTCCGGCACGGAATACCATGATGTCCGTATTATAGTCGCACATATTTACAACGTACAGGTTACCTCCATCTCCATTGGCTATCTGTCTCTCCATATTGTATAATCCTATCACGGCGCGGCTCAGACCATCGGGAGTACTTATCAGATAGTTGTAAGTGATGTCTGTCTTCGATTCAGGATTAAGAAAGTCTTCACAGGAAGGCAACGTCGCAATTGCTGCAATTGCTAAAGCTGCTATATATAATCTTTTCTTCATTTTTTCGGTCTTTAATAATTAGAATGACAAATTTACTCCAAACACAAACTGTCTTGACTCAGGATATGCACCGGGAGTCAACTCCGGGCTATACGACAGGAAGTCTGTGAACGTAAGAAGATTCGTAGCGGTTGCATATACTCTTAACTTTTGAAGCTGGATTTTCTTAATCCAGGCGGTGGGGAATGTATATCCCAGTTGCAAAGTACGCAAACGGATGTAAGAGGCATCTTGTATGGCCAAGGCACTCTGATACGTCACATTCGAATTATGGGTAGGACGTGGGAAGTCATTTGAAGGATTAAACGGAGTCCAGTAATTCACCTTCACACCGTTCAATTTTCCCTGTAATGAACCACCACTGTTTGCATCCGACAGATAGGCATTCTGAATCTTGCGTCCGGATACTCCATACCAATCCATAAAAAAGTCGAAGCCTTTCCATTTAAGACTTGTGTTCAATGACAGGGTAAAGTCCGGGTCTTTGGAGATAGGAGTACGGTCGTCTGCCGTAATCTTCCCGTCACCATTCAGGTCTTTCACTTTCACAGAACCCGGCGCCACTGCATCCTGACGTTCCAGAACTTTGTCGGGTATACCGTCTCCATCTGTATCAATGGTTGGTTTTAAGGTATATGTCAGTTTGCCATAAGCATCACGGGTAATATCAAAATCAGTGTATTGATAAATACCGTCCGGTTCATAATTGTAATATACATTGATAGGTTTACCTACAAACCAGTTATTTCCAGGCTGGCTCAACGGTTTTCCATTCTCATCCACCTGATCGTCAATCTTCACGATCTCATTGGAGTATTGACTAAAGTTAGCTCCCAGGCTCCATGTGAAATCTTTCGTACGAATCACGTCACCGCTAACACTGATATCAATACCGCTCGACTTCGTTTCTCCCAGATTATCAAGCATCTTTTCGTAACCTAAGGCTGAATTCAATCCACGATAAACAAGCAAATCGGTAGTCCGGGTTTTATAATACTCAATGGTACCCGACAGTCTGTTTCGGAACAAACCAAAGTCCAAGCCCATGTTGACGGTTCTGGATTGTTCCCACTTCAGGTTAGGATTGGTAAGTTCTGCTCCGGGAAGATAACCCATATAGGAATTATCACCAAACTCATATCTGAGTTTGTCAGTCAGACCAAGAGTTGTATAATTACCGATACCATTCTGATTACCTACAATACCATAACTCAAGCGTAGTTTCAGATTATCGATCCAGGTTGCATTCTGAAGGAACTTCTCCTGATTCACACGCCATGCAAGGGCAACAGACGGGAATGTACCCCATTTGTTATTCTTTCCGAAACGACTGGAGCCGTCTCTTCTGACTGCAACATTCATAATATATCTATCCATCAGGATATAAGAAGCACGTCCCATGAAAGAAACCAGGTTATTCTCGGTAAAGGAACGTATGGGAGACCCTGTAAACTGTCCGTTTGCTATGAAGTTCCAATCCATATCCACCGGTAATTGGTCGGTAGCATAGCCCAACTGCTTTGTCTGCTTATGGTCAACAGACTGTACTGCGGTAATCGTCAGTTTATGCTTCTGGTCTTTAATAGGGACATTGTATGTAAAGATGTTCTCAATCAGATAACTTCTGTCTTCCCTGTCAGTCAGTTTAGCCGTAGCTCCACCACCCGGATAATTCACTCCTTTTGCTTCGCCATCTTCCTGTTCTCTGTTATAGAGCGATGTATTCAGGCGGTAATTGAACCCTTTGAAAGGCTTCAACTCCAGAAAGACATTCAAACGGTAACTATTGGTGGAAATCTCACGCTTATAGTTTTCCGCTCTATAGAACGGGTTGACATCATTATTAGAATTAATATAGCGTGAATAGCTACCATCTTCATTATAAATCTGTGCAATCGGAGTACGGGTGATAAACTCGCTGAAACTACCATCTTCACGATCGGATTTGGTAAGAGCATAAGACGAGTTTACACCAAGGCTAATCCACTTATTAATGTTATAATCCACATTCAGGCGAAAAGCCGCCTTCTGATAACCAGAACCTGTAGTTACCATTCCGTCCTGGTCGAAGTAATTGACACCAGCAGCCATCCGTATCTTATCATTTCCGCCACGCAATGTTACGTCATGATTGTGATAGAGTGCATTCTTCAACATCTCTTTCTCCCAATCTATAAATTGTCCGCTTGCCCACACTTGCTGCATGACATCATCTCCCAAGGCTTCAGCGATGGATATTTCGCGTGCATCAATCACACCTTTATCATTGGCTTTTGCTTCACGCCGTAACATTACATATTCTTCGGGTGAGTAGAAATCAAAGTTGCGCCATAAAGACTGTATACCTACATATCCGTTGTAACTTACCTCCATCTTACCCTGGCTACCACGTTTCGTTGTCACCAGGATAACACCATCGCTGGCACGGGCACCGTAGATAGCCTGCGAAGCGGCATCTTTCAGAATCTCGATGGACTCGATGTTCTCCGCACTCAGCGTACTGAATTCTTCACTGTCTGAGATAGAACCATCGATAACATACAAAGGAGTATTGGATGCACTGATAGAACGGTTACCACGAACCGTAATATTAGGATTGGAACCCGGCCTTCCCGACGAACTTGTTACATTAACACCGGCCACGCGTCCACGAAGCATATCAGCTACGTTTCCTGCCGGGTAACTTTTCAGTTCATCCGTCTTAACCGAAGCGACAGAAGTAGCGACATCACTTTTCCGCTGATAGCCATAGCCCACGACTACAACTTCTTCCAGTTGTTTGGTATCCTCTACCATGACTACATTAATAACACCTTTATTACCTACCTTATGCTCCTGGTTCAGATAACCGATATACGAAAACACAAGTGTAGAATTCGAAGGTACCTCAAGAGAATATTTACCGTTTATATCGGTAATCACACCAGTTGCAGAATCTTTCACGCGAACATTCACGCCAATCAACGGACCTTGCGTATCAGACACAACACCTGTTACCCGCACGTTCTGCGCATGTACATCGGCCATAATCAATAGAAATACAACCGATAAGATTAGTTTAAAACAACAGTTTTTCATTTAATACATTAGATTTATATATTACTAATAAAGGAACAAGACAAAATTCACAAAAAACACAGAATCGGAATCTAAAAATCATACGGAAAGAAAGCACAATCGTACGAACGAAATAAATCTTTTCCGCTTACCACACTATCAGAGCCGGTTTATTCACAGATTCCCTGGTTCCGAAAGAACTATTCTTATTATTATCAGAATCATCTCCCAATTGGCGGACTTCCCTGATCAATACAAATGTAATTTCCGGCTGCCGGCATTTGCGTATCAATGAAGTGACATCAAGCTGATGCCAAGATGCTGTTTCAGTAACAACTATCTCACCGGCTACATGTGCCGCATTACCTACATCGGTTACGCGCACCTGGGCTTTTTCCAGATTGGGGGCATTCTTCCAGTTCAGGGTACTTTCGTCCCAATTACTATTATCCAACGCGTAGACATGGAAGCGATAGGGAGATGTGGTTGACGAGCTGCCATACAGCCGGAGTATAGCGGCATTCA
>USSR01000528.1 GCA_900557355.1 uncultured Bacteroides sp. | reverse complement strand
CAATCAGACTATGGATGCGGGAATGTTCCAGCAAACCATGTTCTCAAACCCGACAGTAGATTTGGGGATTGCCATTCAGGCTACGCTCACCTTGATTATCGCAGGCACACTGGCAGGATTCTTCCCTGCGAAGAAGGCTGTGAGTATCAGTCCGATAGAAGCATTGAGAGCGGATTAAGTCGAACGTAAATCGTAAATAGAAATTATGAGAATAGATATAGACTCTTGTGAGGAAATCCTCATCACGATTACAAGAAACAAAACGCGGAGCCTGCTGACGGCTTTTGGTGTATTCTGGGGCATTTTTATGCTGGTGGCACTCATTGGTGGTGGCCAAGGGATGCAGCAGGCTATGAGTTCCCAGTTTGAGGGCTTTGCCACGAATTCTGCTTTTCTGGTTTCGCAGAAGACGGGGGAAGCGTATAAAGGTTTCCGCAAAGGACGCTGGTGGGATTTGGAACTGTCGGACATTGAGCGTCTGCGTCATGGGGTGAATGAAATAGATGTCATTACACCGTCCATCGCTTATTGGGGAAGAACAGCCATACACGGAGATAAAAAATATGATTGTAGTGTAAAGGGACTGTATCCCGAGTATGAACATATAGAGCATCAAGAGATGGCATACGGACGCTTTATTAATGATGTGGATATTAAGGAGGCGCGTAAAGTGTGTGTGATTGGTAAACGTGTGTATGAAAGCTTATTCCGCCCGGGAGAAGATCCATGTGGAAAGTATATTCGGGTAGACGGTATTTATTACCAGGTTATCGGTATGTGCTCGTCCGAGGGGAATATGAATATCCAGGGACAAGCATCGGAGGCTGTGACTTTGCCTTATACTACCATGAAACAGGCATATAATCTGGGTAACCGGATACATGTGATATGTTTTACAGTGAAACCGAATATTAAGGTAACGGATATTCAGGATAAGGTAGAGCGCATTGTAAAGGCGGCTCATTACATATCTCCGGATGATAAGCAGGCAGTGATGATGCTGAATGCAGAGGCTATGTTCTCTATGGTGGATAATCTGATGACTGGTGTCCGGATTTTGATCTGGATGGTAGGTTTGGGTACTTTATTTGCCGGAGCAATTGGTGTATCGAACATTATGATGGTAACGGTGCGCGAACGTACTACGGAAATCGGTATTCGACGCGCTATTGGAGCACGTCCACGGGATATTCTGCAACAGATTCTTTCGGAAAGTATGGTGCTGACCACGATTGCGGGTATGGCAGGTATTTCTTTTGCCGTATTGGTGTTGCAGGTATTGGAGGTTGCTGCCAATGATCCGGGGCATATAACTACGCATTACCAGGTTTCATTCGGGCTGGCTATCGGTACATGTGCGTTGCTGATAGGTTTGGGGGTACTAGCAGGGCTGGCTCCCGCTTATCGTGCCATGGCGATCAAGCCTATCGAGGCTATCAGGGATGAATAATTGAGGTATCTGAATATTTAGAGAAGCCCTACAGACAGTAAGGTAAAAATTAAAATAGAAAAACAATAATATAATAATAGTATGAAAAAGTATCTGAAAATCGCATTGTTGGTAGTTGTAGCTGCCATTTTCATCTTCACGTTCGTGTTCCTTTATCAGAAGTCTAAACCGAAGATTACGGTTTATGAGACAATTACTCCGGCAGTAGCTGATCTGGAGAAAACAACGGTGGCAACCGGAAAGGTGGAACCGAGAGACGAGATCCTTATCAAGCCTCAGATATCGGGTATCATTGACGAGCTGTATAAAGAAGCCGGACAAACGATACGTAAGGGTGAAGTGATTGCTAAAGTGAAAGTAATTCCCGAACTGGGTACGCTGAACTCTGCCGAGAGCCGTGTGCGTCTGGCTGAACTCAATGCGAAGCAGGGTGAAACTGACTTCGCTCGTGTAGAGAAATTGTTTGAGGACAAGCTGGTTAGCCGTGAGGACTATGAAAAAGCTGAGGTTAGTGTGAAACAGGCACGTGAGGAGTTGCAAACAGCTAAGGATAATCTGGAAATTGTGAAGGAGGGTATTACAAAGAACAGTGCTTCTTTTTCAAGTACGCTGATCCGTTCTACAATCGACGGCTTGATTCTGGATGTACCAGTAAAGGCCGGTAACTCGGTAATTATGAGTAATACATTCAATGATGGTACTACAATCGCTACGGTTGCTAACATGAACGATCTCATCTTTAGAGGTAAGATTGACGAAACGGAAGTAGGACGTGTGCATGAAGGAATGCCGGTGAAGCTGACAATCGGCGCTTTGCAGAATCTTTCATTCGATGCTATACTGGAATATATTTCTCCGAAGGGAGTGGAGGAGAATGGTGCCAATCAGTTTGAAATAAAAGCGGCTATCCAGGTACCGGATACGGTGATGATCCGTTCGGGTTATTCTGCTAATGCGGAAATTGTACTGGAACGTGCACAGCAGGCACTTACCTTGCCTGAGAGTACAATCGAATTCAGTGGGGACAGCACATTCGTATATGTGATGACGGATAGTGTGCCTACCCAGAAGTTTGAACGTAAAGAAGTGAAAGTTGGCATGAGCGATGGTATCAAGATTGTTATCAAAGACGGTGTAGACGGTAAGTCTAAAGTACGTGGTGCAGAAAAGAAGGATAAATAAAAACCGTTGGAGTAACCTTGTATAATTCAATAATAACAGATTATGAAGAAGAACTTAATAATGGGATGCATGGCCGTCTTTGCCGTTTCAGTACAGGCTCAGGAGGGCTGGACGCTGCGCCAGTGCATCGACTACGCTATAGAACATAATATTAGCATCCGCCGGACTGCCAATGCTGCGGAACAAAGTGCCGTGAGTGTGAACACGGCTAAATGGGCACGCCTACCGAATCTGAATGGTAGTGCCGGGCAAAGCTGGAACTGGGGACGTACGCAAACGGCTGTAAAGAATGAAGCCACTGGTGATTATTCTACGGTTTATGTCAATACAAGTAGTAACAGCACCAATATGTCTGTGTCTGCCAGTGTTCCCTTATTTTCCGGTCTGGAAATTCCCAATCAGTATGCTTTGTCTAAATTGAATCTGAAAGCCGCTATTGCGGATTTGGAAAAGGCTAAGGAGGATATTTCCATTAATATTGCTTCTGCGTATTTGCAGGTGCTATTCGATCAGGAGCTATATCAGGTAGCCATCAGTCAGGTGGCATTGAGTAAAGAACAGTTGGCACGTATTGCACGTCTTGCCGAACTGGGTAAAGCATCTCCTGCCGAGGTTGCTGAGGCTAAGGCTCGCGTGGCACAAGATGAGATGAAAGCTGTACAGGCAGATAATAATTACCAGCTTGCTTTACTTGATCTTAGCCAGCTTATAGAGTTGGAAACTCCGGAAGGGTTTTCTTTATCAGCTCCTGCGGTAAAATTGGACCTGCTTCCTCTTACTCCACCGGATGAGGTTTATCAGACGGCATTAACAAGTAAAGCTGCTGTTCAGGCTGCAAAATATCGTTTGGAAGGTAGTGAACATAGTATTCGTATTGCTCAGAGTGCTTTTTATCCTAAATTGAATCTGAATGGTAGTCTTGGTACGAATTATTATTCTACTCTCGATCGTAATTTCAGTCAGCAAATGCGGGATAACTTTAGCAAGTACGTAGGACTCAGTCTTAGTGTGCCCATCTTTAACCGTTTTGCCACTCGCAATCGTGTACGTACTGCCCGCTTACAGCAGGAGAATTATTCTTTGCAGTTGGACGATGTAAAGAAGACGCTCTATAAGGAAATACAGCAGGCATGGTACAATGCGTTGGCTTCCGAGAGCAAATATACCAGTAGTAGTACAGCTACCAATGCCAGTGCAGAGTCTTTCAAACTGATGAGTGAAAAGTATGACAATGGTAAAGCAACCGCTGTAGAGTATAACGAAGCGAAACAGAATCTGATGAAAGCCCAATCTGATGAATTGCAGGCTAAATATGAATATTTGTTCCGTACAAAGATATTGGACTTCTATAAAGGAATACCGATTGAATAACTTTTTTAGTGTCTTTCTCTTGAAAATCCTTCTCCGGCTGTAGGGCTGGGGGAGGATTTTCTGTATATTTGCTGCATGAGTCCTTTTATCAGCATAATTATTCCCTTTTACGGTACGGCAGACCCGGTGCTGCTGCAACGTTGTCTTGATTCTATCCGCCGGCAAGGGATGGAAGAGGGAAGCTATGAGATAATTGTAGCGGATGACGAGAGTCAGACTACGGGAGGAGCGCGTAATAATGGAATGCAACAAGCACATGGTGAGTATCTTTTTTTTGTAGATGCAGATGATGTCTTATTGCCGAATACACTGCCTTCTTGTTTGTCTCTATTGAGACTGTATTCGCCTGATATCCTGAAGTTTGGTTTTCAGGAGCTAACTTGCTATTTTTCGTTAGAGAGACAGAACCTGATAAATCAATCGCTGTCTTATGTGGAATACCCATCCGGTGCTGACTTTATGGTACTCAACAACTTTACAGGAGTTGTTTGGACGCATTTCTTCCGCCGGAGTTTGCTGGAAACGTCTTCTCTTTATTTCAGTGAGACGAGCTTTTTTGAGGATGAAGAGTTTGTTGCCAAAGCTTACCTCTTTGCCCGAAAAATGTTGGTGACTTCTTATAAAGTATATGGTTATTACCGTTCCTCGTCTTCTTTGACGGGAATGACTGCTGATGAAAAGTGTCGTGAGAGAATATTAGCCTTCAGGGAAATGCTTTTTCGATTGAAAGCGTTTAGCCAGTCTGCCACTTCTATTGAACGTTTGGAAGCATTGGATAGACGAATCCATTTTCTTGTTATTGATTATATTCGTCAGATGTGGAGAAATAAATGTAGTATGAAAGAGATAAAACAACAATTGACTGTCCTGAAACGAAATGGATTACTGCCTTTGCCTTCTAAAAAGTATTCCTGGAAGTATTGTTTGGTTTGTCCTGTTATTAATGTTTATATCCGTTTTGCTATATGAAGATATTGTTACTTGGAGAGTTTAGCGGGCTGCATTGGAATCTTGCGGAAGGGCTTCGGGCATTAGGGCACGATGTTTGTGTTG
>USSR01000527.1 GCA_900557355.1 uncultured Bacteroides sp. | reverse complement strand
CAAGTTCCGGTACAGATGGAAGGTTTGGCAGAAGGTGTTAAGGCGGGTGGTAAGCTGGTATTGCAGATGCGTAAACTGAAAGTGAAAGCTTTATATAACGTTATTCCTGAGAAACTGACTATAAATGTTGCTCACTTGGGTCTGGGTAAGACTGTTAAAGTCGGTGAGTTAAACTTCGAAGGTTTGGAATTGATGAACGCAAAAGAAGCTGTTGTATGCGCTGTTAAGCTGACTCGTGCTGCAAGAGGTGCTGCTGCTGCAGGCAACTAATCAGTTCTTTCGTAAGAAGACATATTCCGGAACGCGGGTTAACGCAGAAGACGCAGATTACATTAATCCGCGAACGCTGCGATAATCCGCGTTCCTCGTTTACTATTATTCTCATAGTATAACTATTTATAGCTTATAGTTTTCTAAAAACATTATTCAGAAACATGAAATATTTAATTGTTGGATTAGGGAATATAGGCCCTGAATATCACGAAACCCGCCATAACATAGGTTTTATGGTAGTAGATGCATTGGCAAAAGAAGCAGGTGCAACTTTCAACGACGGACGTTACGGCTTTACCACTACCCTATCCGTCAAAGGACGCCAAGTGTTATTACTAAAACCTTCTACATTCATGAACCTCAGCGGAAATGCCGTGCGTTACTGGATGCAGAAAGAAAACATTCCATTGGAAAATGTGTTAATAATAGTAGATGACCTTGCCCTACCTTTCGGAACTTTGCGTCTAAAAGGAAAAGGCAGCGATGCCGGACACAACGGTTTAAAACATATTGCTGCTATTCTGGGTACACAGAATTATGCCCGACTTCGTTTCGGTATCGGTAACGAATTTCCACGAGGCTGCCAAGTGGACTACGTGCTGGGACATTTTACCGAAGAAGATCAGAAAACGATGGATGAACGTCTGAAAACAGCAGGAGAGATCATCAAGAGTTTCTGCCTAGCAGGAATTGATATTACAATGAATCAATTTAACAAAAAGTAGTTAACAGATAATAGCTACTTCCTCCTAAAATAATTATGAGTGAAGCAAGAATAGATAAATGGATGTGGGCCGTGCGCATTTTCAAAACACGCACCATCGCTGCCGAGGCATGTAAGAAAGGTCGCATCAACATCAATGGAGCATTGGCAAAGGCTGCTCGTACAGTGAAACCAGGCGATGTTATACAAGTGCGTAAACCACCTGTTACCTACTCTTTCAAAGTACTGCAAGCCATTGAGAAACGTGTCGGGGCAAAGCTCGTTGCAGAGATGATGGAGAATGTAACGACTCCCGACCAGTATGAATTATTGGAAATGAGTCGTGTCAGCGGCTTCATAGACCGTGCTAAAGGTGCCGGCCGCCCTACAAAGAAAGATCGACGGAGTCTGGAGGAGTTCACTACTCCCGAATTTATGGATGATTTTGACTTTGATTTTGATTTTGAAGAAGAGTAAAAGAGAACACATTATATATTATGAGCGAAAAGAAGATAAAATGGGGATTCATTGGTTGCGGGGAAGTAACCAAACATAAAAGTGGTCCCGCCTTCCAGAAAGTAGAAAGTTCAGAAGTGATTGCTGTCATGAGCCGCGATGGCGCCAAAGCCAAAGCTTATGCTCAGGAAAGAGGTATTCCAAAGTGGTATAATGATGCTCAGGAACTGATTGATGACGAAGATGTGAATGCCATCTATATCGCCACTCCACCTTCTTCGCACGCTACCTATGCCATCATGGCAATGAAAGCAGGTAAACCTGTTTATATAGAAAAGCCTATGGCGGTAACATACGAGGAATGCTGCCGTATCAACCGTATCTCAAACGAAACAGGAGTTCCTTGTTTTGTGGCTTATTATCGCCGTTATCTTCCCTATTTCCTGAAAGTAAAGGAATTAGTAGAAAATGGAACGATTGGTAATATTATCAATATACAAATCCGCTTTGCCCAACCTCCCCGGGACTTGGATTATAACAAAGAAAATCTTCCGTGGCGAGTACAACCGGACATTGCCGGAGGAGGCTATTTTTATGATTTAGCTCCACACCAGATTGATTTATTACAAGATATGTTCGGCTGCATCCTAGAAGCTAATGGATACAAAAGTAATCGTGGCGGACTCTATCCGGCCGAAGATACTTTAAGTGCATGTTTCCAGTTCGACAGTGGATTAGTAGGTAGTGGTTCCTGGTGTTTTGTAGCACACGACTCTGCACGTGAAGACCGCATTGAAGTTATCGGAGATAAGGGAATGATTTGTTTCTCCGTATTTACTTACGATCCCATCGCTCTGCATACGGAAAAAGGAAGAGAAGAAATTCCGGTTGCAAACCCTGAGCATGTACAACAACCACTTATTCAAGCCGTTGTAGATCATCTTTTAGGTAAATCCATTTGTACCTGCGACGGAGCAAGCGCAACGCTCACAAACTGGGTAATGGACAAGATACTTAATAAACTTTGATACTAATATTAAGTATTGGGTATGGTGTGCTGAGAATCATATAATAAAGAATCACAAGCCACTACCCAATACTTAATATCCAAGACCTATCACAGTTCTTTCTTCACTGCCTCAATCAACTCATTATATTCAGCATCCGTCAAGTATACCTTTCCCGGATTCATCTGAAATGTACCACCATAATCAGGACCATCTACATACTTCGGTGCAAGATGGAAATGCAAGTGTGATAATTTATCGGAATATGCACCGTAATTGATCTTTTCAGGATTAAAAGCTTTCTGCATAGCACGGGTTACGCGAGTAACATCTTCCATAAAAGCATTACGGTCTTCATCACTCAATTCATTCAAATCATTGACATGGTCTTTATAAGATACAATACAACGTCCTCTGTAGGTTTGCTCTTTAAACAAAAATACGCGGGATACACTCAATTCAGCAAACTCAATCATCAGATTGTGCAGAGTCTCATTATTCTGACAATACAAACATTCTTTCGGATCACTTTTCATGATATTCTTGATTTATTATTTATGTTTACGGAGCAAAGATAAACTTTCTATCCTTATTCCATGTCGACATTTTCATTCTTTTGTCCCACTAATTTATACACATCCGCATTTTCCCCTACTAGCCAGACCACGTCATCCTCCATAAACGGTTCATGCGGGTCGGGCGCGTGCAAAGTTTCCTCTCCTCTCTCCACGCCTACAATAAGACAATGATACTGCTCACGAATACCGGATTCACGCAGCGTCTTACCTAAAAATACGGAGTGGGCATCTACACGGAACTGACGCAAAATCATCTCACTCTTTTCAACTACATCTGTTTCTAAGATTGCTGCTTTCTCCATCTCCGAACTAAACCGGTTCAGTTCTTCATCCGTACCTATAACCTGTATTTTATCTTCCGGGAAAAGACGCACGGAAGCTCCCGGTATATTAATTCTCTTCCTTCCACGGAGAATAGAGGCTACATGTATACCATATTTCTTTCCGAAATTGAGTTCTGCAAGTGTTTTCCCTGCCCATGCCGACTCCCCAGGTACTTCAAAATCCGTCAGGTGCAGATCGCGGGATAACAGACGTCCGGCATACTCCGGCTTTTTCTCACCCATATATTCAGCACGCATATCACGATAACGAAGATTCTGAAAAAACTTCCGTTCTATCATGATAGACTGCTTCTTCAGTTGACGGGATAATATCATCATTATAACCAGTAAAACCGCTACCCCCAGCAACAGGCCGACAGAAACTTTAAACAAACCGGATATCACAAACATTACAAATGAAACAGCTATCAATATACGGATAACAATAGTTGCCACCAGCGGTGCACGATTCCCCCGGCTATCATTCCATAAAGTAACGAACTCAGCAGAATGATTCTTTTTAATCATAATAGCCCGCAAGAAAGGTGAGATAAACAAAATGATCACCACTGCTACAAGCAATCTTCCCCAGATACCGGGTATATGTTCCAGAAACAACGGAACAAGAAAGCGGAAAGCCAAAGCAACTACTGCAATGCTGACTATGGAATAAACAATCGTAATTCGCGTCAAAGCCAGAATAAGTTTCTTCCATAAACTCTCATGATTCATGGTCTGAGAACCGGAAGAATAATGCAACAAAAAGTTTTTCCATTTGGCTGGCAAATGCGTATCAACGAAATTAGAGGCCGGTTCGGCAAAACGAATCATATAAGGGGTGAGGAAAGTAGTAATAACCGAAACCGCTACTACAATGGGATATAGAAAATCACTCGTCACATGGAGAGATACACCCAAAGATGCTATAATAAAAGCAAACTCACCAATCTGAGTCAGACTGAAACCACACTGCATAGCCGTTTTCAAAGGTTGCCCTGCCAGCAGAACTCCCAATGTACCAAATAAGGATTGCCCCAAAATTACTGCCAAGGTGATCACAATAATCGGAAGCGCATACTCCACAATCATAGCAGGATCAACCATCATACCTACCGACACAAAGAATACAGCTCCAAAAAGATCCTTCACCGGCTTTACCAACCGTTCAATACTCTCCGCTTCTACCGTTTCGGCCAAAATAGAACCCATGATAAAGGCACCGAAAGCTGCGGAAAATCCTGTACGGGCAGCCATTACCACCATTCCGAAACAGAGGCCTAGCGAAACGATAAGCAATGTTTCTTCACTCATCAATTTGCGGCAACGTTTCAGTAATTCCGGTATCAGATAGATGCCTACCACAAACCAAAGTATCAGGAAGAAGAGAAGTTTTCCAATACTTTCCAGCATTTCCGATCCTTCGAAATTATGCCTCACTGCCATGGTAGACAGCATTACCATCAGTACAATGGCAAGAATATCTTCCAGTATCAGCACACTAAGTACTAACCCCGTGAATTGTTTCTTGCGCATCCCCAGATCATCAAATGCCTTATAAATAATAGTTGTAGAAGACATCGCAATCATACCACCCAGGAAGATGCTATCCATACGTTGCCAACCAAAGCCTGTACCTACAGTAATCCCCAAAAGGATCATACAAAATATAATGGTACAGGCAGCAATGATAGCTGCGCCGCCCACTTTCACAATTTTCTTGAAGCTAAACTCCAGTCAA
>USSR01000526.1 GCA_900557355.1 uncultured Bacteroides sp. | reverse complement strand
GGTCGAACTGACGAACGAATATGCGCCCGAACACCTGATTGTGGAAACTGCGGACTATATGCAGGTGGCAGAACGTGTGGTGAATGCGGGCTCCGTTTTCTTGGGATCACTCTCACCGGAAAGTGCGGGAGACTATGCCTCGGGAACGAATCATACCTTGCCGACGAACGGATATGCGCGAGCTTATAGCGGTGTGAGCCTAGATAGTTTTATCCGCAAGATTACGTTCCAGGAAATCCGTTCGGAAGGTATGAAGAATATCGGCCCTGCTATTGAAGAGATGGCTGCGAACGAACATCTGGATGCGCACAAAAATGCGGTAACAGTGAGATTAAAAACAATATAGAATACAAATTACATGAATTACACGAATAAGGGTAAAGATGAAATTTGCGTAATTTCGTAGATAGTGTTCAATACTTTATCATATTATAGATCATGAAAACATTGCAAGAACTGACCCGTCCGAATATCTGGAAGCTGAAACCTTATTCTTCGGCACGTGATGAATATAAAGGTGTAACGGCATCGGTGTTTCTCGATGCAAACGAGAACCCGTACAACTTGCCGCACAATCGCTATCCTGACCCGATGCAGTGGGAGCTGAAAACGGAACTTTCCAAAATAAAGAAGGTGTCTCCCGATCATATTTTCCTGGGCAATGGTAGCGACGAGGCTATCGACCTGGTCTTCCGTGCTTTCTGTGAGCCGGGAGTGGACAATGTGGTGGCTATCGATCCCACTTACGGCATGTATCAGGTGTGTGCTGATGTGAATAATGTGGAGTATCGCAAAGTCTTGCTCGACGAGCATTTCCAGTTCTCGGCAGATAAGTTGCTGGCAGCTGCGGATGAACGGACGAAGCTGATTTTCCTGTGCTCGCCTAATAATCCTACGGGGAACGATCTGTTGCGCAGTGAGATAGAGAAGTTGCTGCGTGAGTTTGAAGGGCTGGTGATACTGGATGAGGCGTACAGTGACTTTTCAGAATCCCCGTCGTTCTTGCTGGATTTAGATAAATATCCGAATCTTGTTGTGTTCCAGACTTTTTCTAAAGCATGGGGTTGTGCGGCTATCCGCCTGGGAATGGCGTTTGCTTCTACGGAAATCATCGGTATCCTGAGCAAGATAAAGTACCCTTATAATGTGAACCAACTGACTCAGAAACAGGCAATAGAGATGTTGCATAAGTACTATGAGATAGAGCGTTGGGTGAAGAGGCTGAAAGAGGAACGTGAGGATTTGGAGAAACGTTTTTCCGAACTGCCGTTGACGGTGAAAGTATTTCCGTCTGATGCCAATTTCTTCCTGGCACGGGTGACGGATGCGGTGAAAATCTATAATTATCTGGTAGGAGAGGGGATCATCGTCCGCAACCGTAATTCAATATCACTTTGTGGCAACTGCCTGCGTGTGACGGTAGGCACGAGAATGGAGAATGATAAACTGATAGAAGCGTTGAAAAGCTATGAGTAAAAAAGTATTATTTATAGACCGTGACGGGACTTTGGTGATTGAACCGCCCGTAGATTACCAGTTGGATTCGCTGGAAAAGTTGGAGTTTTATCCCAAAGTGATGCGTAACTTGGGCTTCATCCGTAGCAAATTGGATTTCGAATTTGCGATGGTGACCAATCAGGATGGGTTGGGCACGGCATCTTTCCCGGAAGAAACTTTCTGGCCTGCGCATAACCTGATGATGAAGACGCTGGAAGGTGAAGGGATTACGTTTGATGAAATCTTCATCGACCGTAGCATGCCGGAAGATATGGCACCTACCCGGAAGCCGCGCACAGGGATGTTGACGAAGTATCTGAATAATCCGGAGTATGATCTTGCCGGAAGCTTTGTTATCGGTGACCGTCCGACGGATGTGGAACTGGCTAAGAACTTGGGTTGCCGGGCTATTTATTTGCAGGACGATACTACATCACTGAAAGCGAAATCCGAAGGTGGACCTGCTGCCTGTGAAGGTCTGGAAGAGGTATGTGCCCTTGTCACGAAAGATTGGGATAAAATTGCCGAATTTCTTTTTGCCGGAGAACGGAAAGCGGAAGTACGCCGCACAACAAAGGAAACGGATATTTTAGTGTCTTTGAATCTGGATGGTAACGGTGCCTGCGACATCCATACCGGACTGGGTTTCTTCGACCACATGCTGGAGCAAATAGGAAAGCATGGCGGTCTGGATCTGACGATCCATGTGAAAGGCGATTTGGAAGTGGATGAGCATCATACCATAGAGGACACTGCGATTGCATTAGGCGATTGCATCTATCAGGCATTGGGAAACAAGCGTGGCATTGAGCGCTATGGTTATGCCCTGACGATGGATGACTGCCTTTGCCAGGTTTGCCTGGACTTCGGCGGACGCCCGTGGCTGGTATGGGATGCGGATTTCAATCGTGAAAAGATAGGTGAGATGCCGACAGAGATGTTCCTGCATTTCTTCAAATCCCTGAGCGATGCTGCCAAGATGAACCTGAATGTAAAAGCGGAAGGCCGGAACGAGCACCATAAAATAGAAGGTATTTTCAAAGCGCTGGCCCGCGCTATCAAAATGGCGGTGAAGAGGGATATCTATCACTTTGAATTGCCGAGTAGCAAAGGGGTGCTTTAAGCGCCCCTTTGTTCATAAATGGACATCCCCACTGTCCGAAAATGAACACCCACCCCTGTCCAGAAGCATCCTGCTGCTTTGGCACACTCTTTGCTTTTCTGTTTATAACAATTTTTAGATAAACATGAAAAGGAATATTTTACTCGCAGCTTGGATGCTATTTCCGTTCGCCGCTTTTGCACAGAACGATACATTGACAAACGAACGTGAACGTCTCATCACTTTAAATGAAGCGATAGCTTTGGCACGTACCCAGTCAGTGGATGCCGCCGTAGCACTGAATGAATTGAAAACTTCATACTGGGAATATCGTACTTTCCGTGCCGACCTGTTACCGGAAGTGAATCTGAACGGTACTTTACCTAATTACAATAAATCTTACAGTAGATATCAAAACTCGGATGGCTCCTACTCATTCGTGCGTAACAATACCTTGGGACTTTCCGGAACGCTCTCCATAGACCAGAACTTATGGTTTACGGGTGGTAGACTGTCACTTGCCTCTTCTCTTGAATACATTAAGCAATTGGGTTCCGGAGGAGATAAACAATTTATGTCCGTCCCCGTCAGCCTGGAATTGACGCAACCTATCTTTGGAGTGAATAACTTGAAGTGGAACCGCCGTATCGAACCGGAGATATGCAGAAGCAAAAGCCGCTTTTATCACGGCTACGGAACAGGTGACGATGAAGACAATCACTTATTTTTTCAATCTGCTGCTGGCTAAAGAAAATCTGAAAACTGCTCACCAGAATAAAGTGAATGCCGACCGCCTCTATGAAGTGGCGATGGCAAAGCGCAAGATGGGGCAGATTTCAGAAAATGACCTGTTACAGTTGAAGTTAAATGCTTTGCAGGGCAAGGCGGACGTGACGGAAGCAGAGAGTAACCTGAATGCGAAGATGTTCCAGTTGCGTTCCTTCCTCGGATTGTCGGAGGACGAGAATCTGAATCCAATATTGCCGAGCTCGGCACCGGATATGAAGATGGAATATAATCTTGTATTGAACAAGGCTTTGGATCGGAACTCGTTTGCACAGAATATCCGTCGCCGCCAGTTGGAAGCAGATTATGAAGTGGCTACGGCCCGTGGAAATCTGCGCAGCATAGACTTGTTTGCCAGCGTGGGGTATACGGGGCAGAATCGTGATTTTACTTCCGCTTACAAAGATCTGCTCGATAACCAGATTGTACAGGTAGGTGTGAAAGTTCCTATCTTGGATTGGGGAAAACGCCGAGGAAAAGTACGTGTGGCAAAGAGTAACCGTGAAGTGGTGCTTTCCAGAATCCGACAAGAACAGATGGACTTCAATCAGGATATCTTCCTGCTCGTAGCGAACTTCAATAACCAGGCACAACAGTTGGGTATTGCCCAGGAAGCGGACGGCATTGCCGAGAAACGTTATAAAACCAGTGTAGAAACCTTTATGATCGGACAAATCAGTACGTTGGACCTGAACGACGCACAGAAATCAAAAGATGAAGCGAGACAGAAACATATTTCCGAACTTTATTATTATTGGTACTATTTCTATCAGATCCGCAGTCTGACACTTTGGGATTTTGAACGGAATTGTGAACTGGAGGCGGACTTTGAAGAAATTGTAAGAGACTGAGCTTGAGTTATGAGTTATGAATAATAACTTATAACTCATAACCGTTTTTTGCTTGTTATTGAAAAAAATAGTGTTATTCTGTGCTTTCTGTGTGAAATCGTTTATTTTTGCAAACCATAAAACAACGAAATCTTATGATACTGATAATCGACGATGATAGTGCCGTGCGTTCTTCCCTCAGTTTTATGCTGAAACGTGCAGGATATGAAGCGCAGACTGTTCCTGGACCGCGCGAAGCAATGGATGTGGTACGTGCCGAGGCACCCTCCCTCATTTTGATGGACATGAACTTCACCCTTTCCACAACGGGAGAAGAAGGATTGACTTTGCTGAAACAAGTGAAGATATTCCGTCCCGATGTACCTGTTATCCTGATGACGGCTTGGGGAAGTATACAGCTTGCCGTGCAAGGTATGCAGGCCGGTGCGTTCGACTTTATCACGAAGCCGTGGAACAATGCCGCTTTGTTGCAACGCATCGAGACGGCTCTTGAACTGACTGCTGTTGGTTCGAAAGATGTACAGGAAGAGCAGAGTGAGACACTGAACCGCAGCCATATCATCGGAAAATCTCAGGGATTGACGGAAGTGCTGAATACGGTGGCGCGCATTGCGCGTACTAATGCCTCGGTGCTGATTACCGGTGAGAGTGGAACGGGTAAGGAATTGATTGCCGAAGCCATCCACATCAACAGTCAGCGGGTAAAACAGCCGTTTGTAAAGGTCAATCTGGGCGGTATCTCGCAGAGCCTTTTCGAAAGCGAAATGTTCGGTCATAAGAAAGGTGCTTTTACGGATGCGACAACAGACCGTGTAGGACGTTTTGAACTTGCCAACAAAGGTACTATCTTTCTGGATGAAATCA
>USSR01000525.1 GCA_900557355.1 uncultured Bacteroides sp. | reverse complement strand
TTCTCTTCTCTATTTACTTTTATATTGGGTCTTTCTTTTATAAATTCATTACTCACATACTGAAAAATACTTGATATGGCATAAATACATAAAATAAAGAAATCCAATAGAAAGTATGCGATAACTATTCTAATTGAATATACAAATAGTAATTTGAGAAATAAAAGGATTGATTCAAATGTAACAAGTTTATATGACACAAATGTATATTGAGAAACATCAATTTCTTTCCCAAACATTAATGTAAATACCAGTAATATAATAACTGATGTCGATATTAAAATCGCATATGATGTAATCGCATTAAATTGATAAAAGAAATTCCACATATGAAATTTGTGAATCTTTTCATCATCACCCTCCCCTTTGAAATTGAAATTATTAAACTTATCAAAGATAATAATGATCAAACTCAAAAACAGAGCCGTCATTATTGAAAGAGAGCTTAACACATAATTAATCATTTCATTACTCAGCCCTTTAGGCTTTGTGTAGACAAAAAGAATAGAAATAAGAAGTGCTATCAATTGTAATTGTGTAAAATACAATTTTGGTCTATCTCCTTTTCCATTCAAATTTTTATATTGCCATTCTTGACCTTTAGTTATTAATTTTAAAACATAATATATTAAATAATTAGTTTTCATTATTCATTTGAAATAGGATAAATATCGGAATAAATTTGTTGCAAAAGACCATCGCAATAGGTCTTTAAATCAGCTCTACAGAAATTCCCATCTTCGTCTATTCCTAATGTTTCTATATCATCTAGCATAATAACTGGACGAACTTTTTCATCATCATCAAGACTAAAAGGAGATGTTTTTTTCATGTCTTCATTTCTAAGTGCCCCTTTTTTCTTTTCAAATTCAGATAAAGGCTTTATACGTTGACCTACTTTTATTGCCATATTTCCGACCTTGTCTAATAAAGAATTTATTGAACCTAATTCAACCGTCTGATTTTGAGGTTGAATTTGAATTATAACATTATATGCTTCTTCATGGTTGGTTATCCCGTCGGATGTATCAACTTCCGTTACAAACTGTTGGCTATAAGTTAATGATTGAACTATTGCCCCTTCCTTGAATTCTTCTTTCAGGAAAGTAGGTATATAAGTTTCAACTTTACATCCTTTATTTATATCCGTTTTGCAAATCTCCGGCAAAAATTTCTTGATTGCTGTTCGGATATTAGCATTTGATTTACTCTGTAAAAAGACAACTCCTACATTGGAGTGTAAAGGGAAATACATATAAATATAATATCGATCTGTAATAATGTCATCTTTCTTTATATTTTGGCTTTTTGTTTTTGATAGATTCGATAATTTCCTAATCATATCATAGGGTCCTCCATCAATATACCCTTCTATAACAAACTCAGAAGAATGAGATGTTAATATTTTATTCTCCTTTTCCCCTCTTTTCTTAAATAAAGTAAGACCAATTTTACTTTCTGGATGTCTCCATATCTCTTTTGCTATTTGTTCAAGAATTGCTTTATATAGAAGATTGAATAATCCACTATTTCGATAATTCGTTTCTTGGTCTTGAACATATCGAGAAGTAATGAGTGTTTTAAAATTAAAACCTTTTTTTTTCTTCAAAATTATTTTATAAACATCTAATTGATTATTTGCAGCCATAGTGTTATAGTTTATGTTATTTAATTTTCGTTAGAAGTATACATATAAGATTGAACAATCCTTATATACGAAGCCATTCTTGGATCAGAAAAACGATATACACCTTTATATATTCGTTTGAGAATTTTGCTATTATCATCTGAAGCAATTCTAGAAAAACATGAGTCTAAAGCACTTCGCATCAAAGGTTCTCCAAATTTTGATTCATATTTCGCCTTTACATCTTTTTTCTTGATAAATTCATCATTACATAAAGCTATTGCATATAATACTTTCTTGTAACGTTCAACTGATGATTTTATCGATATTTCATAAAGCTTTTGCAGAGAACTTTCACAATCATTTATTGCTTTTTCTATCGCAAAATTGAGATTATTCAATGCAATAGTTTGTCTTTCCTCAATTATAGCTTTTTCGGCGGCTTTTAATGCTAAAAGATGTGTAAAGTAAGCATATCCTGAACTTAATCTGACAATTCGATATATTACTTCTTTTTCAAAAATTAAGTTCAACATATTCGCCCCATATTTTATTATGTGTGTAAGTTCTTCATATTTCATTCGACTCAATTTGATCTCTTTAAGACAACGTTGTACAGAAGGATGTCCTTCTGTTAATTCTGAGGAAGATTCTGCAATACCTACAATCAGTATCTTCAACTTAGAATCGGAATCACTTAATTGTTTTATGAGTTCTGCTACTTTATATTTATCTTCGACTCCTTGTATAGCATCGAACTCATCTATTAGCAAAAGTACATTTAAATCTTTGATTTTCTGGGCAACCCATGATGGTGATAATGATTGATTTACATTGCCTTCTTTTTGTACAGTATTTCCAGATGTTATATTATTTTTAAAAATTGATATATTGAAATTTTGTTGAGATGTAATTGAAATCGTGCGTGGGCAGCATCCTGCCTCAATTAATGCAGGTTCAATAATACTTAGAAAGTTATCAGAACTATCACATCTTTTTATGATTAATTTTTGTTCGGTCAGCTTAACTAAATTTTGAGCAGCGATATTTGCTAAAGAACTTTTTCCTACACCTCTATCACCATATAGTAGTGCATGCTCTCCAGGAGTGTTGAGAGTAGATAAAAGTTGCTTCATCTCCTCTAAACGTCCTCTAAAAAAACGTTCATCAGTAATAGGTTTGTGAGGAGTAAAAATGTGCCTCACATTAGATTTTCTAATGCGTCTTTCATCTTCGCCAAAAACTTCTAAATCTAAGGTATTCATTATGAAGTAATTTATGTTTCAACAAAAATAGGAAAAAGGTATGTAATATATATTATCTAGCACCATTTTTATGAAATATTTCTATGAAGATGCTGCTATAATTTGTGGCAAACAATCGGAACTTTCGATTTTAAGTTGATAAGGAATTACAGTTTACGCCTTTTTTTCTTTTTGAGTTTGGACTTTTGTTCCTCTGAAATATTTGGATTTGATAATAGGTCTATACCTGATAGAACAAAGGTGGTAAGGGAGCAAGGAGAAATATTACTTTCTTGTCTACCAGATTGTATTTTAGGAATATACGTATCATTATCTCTATCAGTTTTTCTATCTGTATTGAAAGAAATATTGCTTATTTTTTTGTTTTCAAGATTGACAGAAAATAGGTTTTCTTGATTACTAACCTGATTGATTTCTGTTTCTCTTTCACCAGATTGAATTTGTTGCTGCTGTAATTTAAACAGCTCGGATATACAGCCGTTTTTCATTGTGTTGTGATAATCGAATAATTCTACTTGTTGGCGATTGTAATTGAACAGCTTATCAAATCCTTGTTCTACTTGTTGGAGCAAATTCACACGGTCAAAACCACCTTTTATTATTCCGGCTTCGGTGTTTTTATGATTGGTAAGCGGTGACAGCTTCTTTTTGTTAGTTTGGTCTTTCCGGCTTACAATCAAATGACAGTGCATATTTAGTTCATTATCTGAACGGCTACGGTCAAAATGAATCTTGCCATAGAACTTTATATCTGGACCTTGCACTAAATTTCAATACTTATTTTTCCGTCTATTCTCCATTATCATTTCAAAATTTTCTTGCCCCCATTGTTTCAACTGCTCTAAATGAGGGATTAAAGTTTCTCCAAATTCAGATACATAATATTCCACTTTGGGTGGTACTGTGGGATATATTTTTCTACCTACTAATCCGTCCGTCACCAATGAACGTAAAACAGTAGAAAGCATCTTTTCCGATATAGAGGGAATTGTTTTGTATAGTTCATTGAAACGTATTACTCCATTCTCATGTAGCTTCAATAGGACAACTAAAGCCCATTTGTCACCCAGCCATTCCAGTATAGGGGAAGCAGAACAATAATCGTAATCTAACTTTTTTCGCATTTTTTTTCGTCCTTAAATACATTGATATTGAGAAAAACTAACTCAAACGTAAGTGGCTGACAGATAGTATAGTTCTTCTTTTCATGAAAAGAACATCCTAACTTTGCAGTACAAAAATATCAAAAATAACTAATTCCAAGTGTTTAATTTATAATTATATGGAACTATTACATTTTACGGGACAAGTATGGCGACCACCATACGAAGCAAGTTCTCAACTCTTACAGGTAACAGCCGGATGCACTCACAACAAGTGTAAATTTTGTAGTTTATATCACGGAACAAAGTTTCGTCTATCTCCCATTACGGAAGTCGAAGAAGATTTGAAAGTGATACAAAGTTACCAGCCCAAAGCCCGGCGAGTATTTTTAACGGGGGCTAATCCATTTGTGCTAAGTTATAACAGGCTGCTGGATTTAGGTCTTCTAATCAGGAAATATCTTCGTCATTGTGAAAGTATCGGTATGTTTGCCCGGATTTCAGATATTAAGCCAAAAACAGTAGAAGAATTGAAGAACCTGCGTCATTTAGGTTTTGACGGTATCAGTATCGGAACAGAATCGGGCGATGATAATACATTGGCAGCAATGAACAAGGGATATACAGCTAATGATATTATCGAGCAATGCAAGAAGCTGGAAGAAGCAAATATCAGATATAACCTCGTGTATCTGACAGGGCTTGCAGGAAAAGGCAAGGGAGAGCGGAACGCTATTAATACTGCCAATGTGTTTAATCAGTTACACCCCTTTACCGTAAACTTTGTATCACTGACCGTATTTTCCGAATCAGAATTATACGAGGAAATACAACGTGGTTCTTTTGTAGAAGCTACCGAACACGAAAGGTTGCTGGAACTACGGACTTTTATTTCAAGACTTCATATAAAAACAACTTTATTAGGAAATACGGTATCAAACACTGTCCCGTTTGTCGGAATGATACCTAATGATAGAGTTAGAGTTCTTAATGAACTGGATTCGGCTATAAAAAATGCTGGAGAAAAAGAATTAAGGCGATATAGAGATAGTATTAGGTCTTTATAATCAGCTCAAAGATATTCTATGCAATTTGTAGATAAGATATTGTTCCAAATCAATA
>USSR01000524.1 GCA_900557355.1 uncultured Bacteroides sp. | reverse complement strand
AAACCAGCCCTTTACATTCACATTATTTATCTGTTGTATAAGAAATTATATTTCTCACCCAAATATCAGCTCCTTCAACGGGGTTTACCCATTTACAAGTCACTGCATATTTACTATAAGGCTGTACATAATTAAAGAACAGCTCATGCTTACGGTGATTATACTTCAACGGAAGCTTGCATACTTCAATCAATCTATCATTGAAATAAACCTCCAACTCAGCAACATAATCTTCGGGCACATTCTCACCTTTCAATTCACCTTCAATTACAGCTCCTACACCTTCAAATTCGAAAGTTGGGAAATCAGCAATCCAATTCTCCACTGCCACTTTCTTATCAAGCTTCAAACCTTCGAAACTAATTTCCAGTTGCACTGATTCCGGCTCTTGGAAGTGGATAATCACTTCATCACCTCCAACTTTTCCACCGTTTTTTTCTATCATTTGTAAAGCGTGCTCAAAACTCAATTCACAACCTTTATTAAAGCTCACCGCATTATTAAAAGGAGTATCCGCGACCACAGTCAACTCTTTTCTGAATTTCTCGGGAATGCGATTATACCCAATCATTGTTCCCAAAATTCCCCCGGAAGAAGCCGGATTACAATCAGAATCTTGGCCGGCACGTGTAGAAATATCAATCGTCTTCTCAAAATCACCTTGTCCATAAAGCAATCCTAAAATGATATACGCACCATTTACACAAGTTCCAATATTAGCAGGAACTTCTACACAACTGGGACAATCAATATCGCTACTTCCCCATTTCTTCTCTATTTCTTCCCAACATTTCTTCCAATCCTTTGGATATTGCTTATACCAGTTGATAACATCAGTCATACACTCATAGAAAGTAGTCTCTTGAGGGATAGACTTCAACGCTTCTGTCACAACATACTCAACATCATCGCTCACATAAGCCAAAGAGTACATGGCTGCTACATATACACCACCATACCAGCCATCGCCATACGCCATGATGTGTCCTACACGATCGCAAATTTCAGTAGCACTATTTACCATACCTGGAGCCATGATACCTGCAAAATCCGCTTCAATCTGAAAATCCAGACAATTGGCATGGGGATTATTTTTCCAATGCCCGCTGGCAGGAGGAGTCAAGCCATGAAGAAGATTGTAACGGGCCATCTGATTGGCATGACACAAAGGGTATTCTTTAGCCAAAAAGGCTGTGGCAAAAGAATCGGCCGGAGCATCCAAACCGCATCTTTCAAAAGTCTCCACAAAAGTCAGGTCGACATATACATCGTCATAAAGGCCGCCACCACCATCGTACCATTTTTTAATTTCACCCGGTCCCCAAGGCATCACTATCGAATCCGGAATCATAGTAGACAGATAGCGGAACTCTGTAGGACCTCCATACGTACAGCCGATAACCTGACCGGCCCAAGCACCTTTTACTTTATCAAACAGAGCATCTTTTGATAGAGTAAGATTCAAATTCTCGTTTTGAGAACCACCACATGAGCATAAAGTTGCCACCAAACAACCACTCAATAAAATTTTTCTAATTTTCATCATATCTATTATTAAGGTCAATTTTTTGTTTTCATCCAATAACGTTCAATCTCTTCCAATGATTTTCCGGTGGTCTCCGGCACCAGTTTCCAAACTATCAGCATGTAGGGAATACACATGGCAGCAAACAGGAAGAATGTTCCGGCGGGGGTAAGATTTTGGAGCATCCAGGGGGTAAGCTGCCCAATCAAGTATGTACCTATCCACAATGCAAAACCGGCAATGGACATGGCCAGTCCACGCACCCGGATTGGATACATTTCGGAAAGCAATACAAACACGACTGCGCAAATGGAAACCGCACAGCAAAACACATAGAACAAAAAGAAAACTAGCAGGAATAGGCTTGAAATGCCCCATGATTCTCCGGCAATAAAATAAAAGCCTATCAATACCAATGAAAGAATCATGCCTGAAACACCGTAATACACCAATTTCTTACGACCCACTTTATCAATAATGGCAAGAGCCAGTACAGTAGTCAGGGTATTGACTAGCCCCACCAACACCTGATAGAACAAGGAATCGCCACCGGAAAGGCCAGCCCCTTCAAAGATGGAAGGACCATAATACAAGACTGCATTCACTCCCATAAACTGTCCGAGGATGGCTATACATACACCAATAATAACGGCTTTCATAATACCCGGCGACAAAAGCAAGGACCACTCTGATTGGGTTTCGGAAGTAAGAACAGACTTCGTTTCGTTCAATTGCACCAACGCTTCTTTGGAAGAGCTGTAAATGTGCTCCAAAATATTGACCGCACGTTCTTCACGATTGCGGACAATCAGCCAACGCGGACTTTCCGGAATAAAAAAGACAATGGCAAAGAACAGCAAAGCAGGCAAAGTCTCCATTCCCAACATTCCTCTCCATACTTCATTCACAAAAATCCAGTTAAACCAGCTATCGGCAGCTCCTGCATGGGTCTCAGCATACATAAGCAACTGATAATTCATTAGATAAGCTCCTAAAAAGCCAATGGTAACCGCTAATTGATAAAGTGATACCAAGCGTCCACGATACTGAGCTACCGACACCTCGGATATATAAAGAGGGGATTATAAAAAGGAAACCACACCGATACCTACACCTCCGACAATACGGTAAACCACCAACTGATTGAAATCTGCACATACCGCACAACCGATAGCAGACATGGAAAAGAGTATGGCCGACAGAATCATGGTACGTTTACGACCAAGCTTGTCACTTAAAATACCAGCAAAGAGCACTCCTACAATGGAACCTATCAACGCACAGCCCACATACCACCCTTGCGACATGGTATCTAAATTAAACTGAGCGGTTACCTTGGCAATGGTACCGGAAATGACTGCTGTATCATATCCGAAAAGAAATCCTCCCAAAGCAGCCACAACAGACAAGAAAACTACATAACCAATATTGACCGAAGATTTCATAGTATAAAATTTATCGATTAAATTCAAATTATTCTTTTACAAGTTGCTTATAAACAGTACCGAAGCGATCGGTCACCAGTACTTCTATGCGAGCCTTTTTATCTTTAGGAACAGCCTTAAACAAATGATTGGTAGGAAAAGCATTCACCCAGAGTGCACCCATCTTTTCACGATCGGAAAAAGCTTCTACAGCAGCCGGATCCAAACCTTTACAACGGGTCATCTCACCCATACAAGTACCATTCTCGAACCACTCTACCTTCCACTGCTCATCCCAATTCCAGACATTGGCCAGCACTTCTTCGGGAAACTCTTTCGAACTACCCGGAGCATAAGCCTGAAACTGGTATTCCAGCGGATAATCTACCGCTTTGTAGTGCCACTTCACCTGATTACCATCTACCTCATAAAGTCCAAAGCCTTGGGGGGTACCGTCAGAACAAAGCATGGATTTCCAAAAACCTGCACATACAGCAGCTGTATTGTGTTCCATTAACCGGTCGTTGAACACCACGTTACCGTTCACATGGGTATGTCCGGTAATGAGGTGTGCCTCATGGTCTTTCAGCAAATCATACAGACTATTGGCATTGCTTGTCTCGTCGGGTAGCAAGGCATTGAACTTGATGTCCTTGGTAGTGCTGGAAGGAATATGCATCATTACAAATACCAGATGATCTTTCGGCACCAAAGCCAAATCTTTCTCTATCCATTGCAGTGTACGTTCATCAATGTAACCTATATAACGATAATCCCTATTGATATAAAAACAATTGTCTAGTATAATATAATGTGCCTTTCCACGATTGAAAGAATAATAAATGGGACCAAAATAGTCCTCATAGGTCTTGTATGAATGTTCAAAAGAACGTACACCCATTTCCATATCATGATTTCCTATGATACGGTAAACAGGCAATCCCAGACCGCCAGACACTTGAATGTAATCTGGGTATAAACCAGGAGTATTACCCACAATGTCACCACAATCCAACACGAAGGCATCACGCTCCTTGGCATACTTTTCCATAAAGGCTCGTGCCTTACCTACATAAGAACGATAACTGTCTAAATGCTCCTGACAGCTGACTTGCACATCAGTCTGTACCATAAACACATGCTTCATATCATCTTTCAGATTCCTCTTCAATTCAAAATCATACTTTAAACGGCCTTTCTTAAGCGGGAAAAAGAAAGCGATATGCCCACCACCCTCTTGCGGCAGATAACCTGCAGGCGTGGAAAGATATACAAACCGAGCATCCCGGTTGCGCGGCAACTCATAACGGCCCTGAGCATCAGTCAGCACCACGTCAAAACCATCTGTCACCACAACACCAGCAAGCCCTTTGCCTTTACAGGTCACCACGCCTTCAACGGGATCTGGATAAATTGCAGCCTGCATGATTGAGACAACCAAGAACAGACAACAACTGCAAAACAATCTGAGCATAAAATTCATAATCACTTAATATTGAAATATTCCTTATACCTATTATACAAGTGTCCTGCCTGCAAATATGCTGATTGGGGACTCATAAAATGAGAAAACTCAAAAGTGATGGCCTTGTCATAACCGGCTCGCTTGGCAGCCTCCAGCTTCATCCGTAACTTGTCAAACTTAATAGGCAAAAAGTCGATGGGCATGTCACGATCAAAGGTTTCAGCGTTTGTCCAACATTTCATGCCATACTTATCAGCCAGCTTTTTGTTCACCGTAAAGAAAGCATCCAGTTCATCGTAATCGATATGTCCGTCCTGAAAAGCACAGGCGTCAACCACATCATGAATGCCATCGAAAATTTCATTCCACTCCCTTTCATGCTCCTGAACAGAAACCGCATTCTCCTTTGTCAACTTATCTGTACCCATCACGGCCTTTTTCCCGTCAATCCACGGAGAAATAAAAGTCGGCAAACCGCCGGAGACATCCTTGCATTGTTTGCCCATCGCATGAAAGGCATCAATGGCACCCTTCGTCTTACGGCTTATCTCACAACTGATATACCATCCGCCGAAACTCTTGTACTTCTCACCGTACCTGCTCCACACCTCATCAATCACATACTTGTTATCCTCAACCTCCCACGAAAGGTCACCGGTATCCCAGTACTTGCCCGAATCATATAAACCAAAATAGAACTTCATGTGATGT
>USSR01000523.1 GCA_900557355.1 uncultured Bacteroides sp. | reverse complement strand
ATTATATACCAATTATACTCAAGCCATGTTTCCGCAGATACGTGAAGCCTGGCAGGCTGAAATAGCCCAGTTGATAACTCAAATATATAAAATAAACAAGCCTCTTACGCGTTTGATTAAAATAGAAAGGATTAAAGAATGAAATTAAGACTATTATTACTTTTATGTCTGTTCCAATGGAGTATTTCCTGCGTTAGTGTACAGGCTGCAACTACTCCCGTAGTCTATTACGGGAAAGTACTGTCCGGAGGTAAGGGAGTGGCTAATGTACCTGTGACAGATGGTACGCAGATTGTCCTTACAGATAAAAAAGGACGATACTCTATGACAAGTACCTCTGATGCAGAATACATCTATATTACCCTTCCTGATGGCTATGACGTTCCGATGAAAGGTAAAGTCCCTGTATTCTTTCAAAAAGTGCCTGCTCAACCTTCAAAGAAAGTACATTTTGATTTTGAGCTGACACAATCATCTACGAATAACCAAAAGCACGTTTTGGTTGTATGGGCTGACCCACAAGTGTATTTTGACGAAGAAATGCCACAAGTACGGGAGGCCTCAAAAGATGTGAAAGAGCTGTTGGCAACTAGTTATCAGGGAATCCCTGCGTATGGAATAGTGTGTGGAGATATTATTGGTGACATCAATAAAAAGCCCAGCTATTTTGCGCCCATGATAGATGCAATAGCCGAAACGGAAATTCCCTTCTTCTATGTAATTGGAAATCATGACTTAGATTTAAATGTACGTTCCAATGAACATGCACGTACTACTTATAAATCTTATTATGGTCCCACTTACTATTCATTCAATAGAGGAAATGTGCATTATGTTGTTCTCGATGATATTTTCTTTATTGCAAAAAGCTATTTGTATGTTGGTTATCTTACCGAACAACAACTCCAGTGGTTGGAACAGGATTTGAAACAAGTCACTCCGGGATCCACAGTAGTAGTTGCTACACATATCCCTACCTATTCAAGAGAAGCACGCCGAAAGGAATGGGGAAAGGAGTCTACTATGAAAGTAATGAATAACCGCTCTCATTTGTATGAGTTGCTAAAACCTTATAATGCTCATATCATGTCAGGACATGAACACTATAATGAAAATTATGTGTTGGCAGACAATCTTTACGAACACGTGCACGCCCCCTTGTCAACACTGTTTTGGCAAGCTCCCTGGGCTTGTGATGGAACTCCGGGTGGATATGCCGTCTACGAATTTGACGGAGGTAAAGTTAACTGGTATTACAAATGCGTAGGAAGAGATAAGGACTATCAATTTGAACTTTATCCGGTAGGTGCCAGTCGAAATAAAAAGGAAGCAGTGGTGGCAAATGTCTGGAATTACGACCCAACCTGGAAAGTGAAATGGTATGAAAACGGTATTGACAGAGGAGAAATGACTCGTTTTTCCGGATACGACCCTGCTATTTATGAATACTGTGATAAAAACAGTTCTACATTTAAACATAAGTATTTGGGAGCAGACATTACTGAACACTTGTTTTATGCGGTTCCTGAAATGAAGGATTCCGAAATACGTGTAGAAGTTACAGATCATTGCGGTAATGTATATACCCGTAAAATGCAGCAACCTAAATAAGCAAAAATATAAAAAAGGAAAGAAGATGAATCGATTAACTGTATTAAGGAGAATATTTTATATTCTGGGAATCACCAGCCTCCTTTCAGCTTGTAGCCAAACTGATAATCTGGTACTAAAGTCCCCGGATGGTAAGATACAACTAACAGTCACAGAGAATGATAATACAATATCATACGCAGTAAATAAAGAGAATGAAACCATGATACTCCCTTCTAAATTAGGGTTTATCCTGGAACATGGAGATAGCTTGAACCATTTTGTAATTAAAGGCACCGAACGTTCCTCCTTGGACGAAACTTGGGAACAACCTTGGGGAGAGAGCCGATATGTACGGAACCACTATAATGAATTGAAAGTACTACTTCAAGAGGTAGCAGGAAAACGTAAACTTAATGTAATATTCCGTCTCTTTAATGATGGTATCGGATATCGTTATGAGTTTCCGCAACAGGAATCCATGGATTCATTAGTTATTATGAGCGAAGCAACAGAGTTTAAAATGCCGCGTATACATAAAGCTTGGTGGATTCCCGCATCCGATCCATATTATGAATGTATAGCAACATTCTCTCCCATAAATGAACTGGATACTGTACGCACTCCTCTAACAATGGAAACTGCGGAAGGAAAGTATCTTGCCATTCACGAAGCTAACCTGACAGATTATCCCAAAATGAATCTGACAGTCAAGGATTCTACCACACTCTGCGCTTCATTAGTTCCTTGGTCTAATGGAGTAGCAGCGTATATCAAAGCTCCATTTGTTACCCCTTGGAGAACAGTTGTTATTGCTGATAAACCGGGTGATCTGGTTACATCTTATTTGATGTTGAATCTCAACGAACCCTCCAAAATTAAAGATACTTCCTGGATAAAGCCAGGGAAATACATCGGTATATGGTGGGAAATGCATTTGGGTAAAGGAACATGGTATTATGGTCCTAAACACAGTGCTACCACTGCTAATACAAAGAAATATATAGACTTTGCATCAGAGAATGGTATCTCCGGTGTGTTAGTAGAAGGATGGAATGTCGGCTGGGAAGGAAACTGGATGAAACACGGGGATTCTTTAGACTTCACCAAACCTTATCCGGATTTTGATATTAAGGCAATCACTGATTATGCCCGTGAGAAAGGCGTAGAATTGATTGGACATCATGAAACAGCAGCTGCTACCCGCAACTACGAGAACCAACTGGACAAAGCCTTCGCTTTCTATCAACAATATGGAGTGCATGTCGTGAAAACGGGATATGTGAATCGTCTGATGGACTTTAAAGAAGCTCACGACGGTCAGTATGGTGTACGTCACTATCGGAAAGTGATAGAAACTGCTGCCAAATATCAAATAGCTATTGACAACCACGAGCCTGTTATGCCTACCGGTATTGAGCGCACATGGCCTAACCTTATGACCCAGGAAGGTGTGCGCGGACAGGAACACAATGCATGGTCTCCCGATGGAGGAAATCCGCCGGAACATACAACTGTTATTCCTTTTACCAGAGGATTAGCCGGGCCCATGGACTTCACATTCGGAACTTTCAACTTTACTAACGAAGCATATCCGGGGACTCGTGTCAATACTACACTTTGCAAGCAATTAGCACTATTTGTCGTGATCTACAGCCCCTTACAAATGGCCTCGGATTTACCAGAAAACTACAAAGGCATCAAAGCGTTCGATTTCATTAAGGATGTACCTACCGACTGGGATAAAACTTATGTAGTAGATGCCAAAATTGGTGATTATTCCGTCTTTGCGCGGAAAGACCGTAACACCAGCGATTGGTATGTAGGCTGCATCACAGACGAAAATGCAAGAGAGCTAGATATTCTTTTGAACTTTTTGGATGCGGACTCAAAGTATACTGCTCAAATATATGTTGACGGTGACGATGCGGAATGGAAAACGAATCCGACTTCTTTCAAGTATGAAGAGAAAATAGTAACAGCTTCCGACATGCTTCATGTCAAACTGGCAACAAGCGGTGGATGTGCTATTCGTTTTATCAAACAATAATATGATTATGAAGAAAATACTAAGTATACTCCTTTTTCTAGTTGTTGTCTGCCAAATACGTGCGGAAGATACTAATATCACTACCATGCATAAAATGACACAACGGTTGTTTCCTCAACAGGCTTCATCTTTTGATTTTCGTCTGTTGAATGATACTTCTGCAGATACTTTTACCATCAAAAGTGAAGGGAATAAAATTATTATTTCCGGAAATAACGCCAACTCTATGGCTGTAGGTTTGAATCATTATTTGAAAAACTACTGTCTGACCACTATTTCATGGTATAAGGATGATCCGATAGAATTACCTAAAACTCTCCCTTCCATATCAACAGAAGTCACTGTTAAGGCAAATGTCCCAACCCGTTTCTTTCTAAACTATTGTACGTTCGGGTATTCAATGACTTGGTGGAAATGGAGTGATTGGGAACATTTTATCGACTGGATGGCTTTAAATGGAATCAATATGCCTCTAGCTATTACCGGTCAGGAAGCTATCTGGTATAAAGTTTGGAGTAAACTGGGATTGACAGATGAAGAAATACGGGGATATTTTACAGGTCCTGCACATCTTCCATGGCATCGAATGTGTAACTTGGATGGTTGGCAAAGTCCTTTACCTAAAGAGTGGTTGTCAAGTCAGGCAGCGTTGCAGGAACAGATTGTTGCCCGTGAACGTGAGTTTAATATGCGACCTGTATTGCCGGCTTTTGCCGGGCATGTACCGGCAGCATTGAAACGGGGTTATCCCAATATAAAAACAACCAGAGTAAGCGAATGGGGAGGATTTGCCGATCAATATCGTTGCACTTTCCTTAATCCTATGGATTCTTTGTATGCGATCATACAAAAAGAATATCTTACCGAACAGACTCGTTTATATGGCACAAACCATATCTATGGCATCGATCCGTTCAATGAAATAGATCCTCCTTCATGGGATGCCGATTCTTTGGGAATGATGGCTAAGCACATCTACGAGTCTGTGGCTGCTGTAGATCCGGAAGCAGTATGGCTACAAATGACATGGTTGTTTTATGCTGACATCAAGCATTGGACTACTCCACGTATAAAATCCTATCTTCGTTCTGTACCTCAAGACAAATTGATTCTATTAGACTACTTCTGCGAATATACAGAAATATGGAAACAGACTGATAGTTATTTCGGGCAACCCTATCTTTGGTGTTATTTGGGCAATTTCGGAGGAAATTCTTTCTTGTCAGGGCCAGTTAAATTGGTAAGTGAACGGTTGGCAGATGCTTTAAAAAATGGTGGCAGCAATCTTAAAGGAGTTGGTTCCACCCTTGAAGGCATAGACCTGAATCAGTTTATGTATGAATTTGTTCTTGATAAAGCATGGAATAGCGGTCAGACAGACAAAGAATGGTTCTTAAAACTGGCAGATAGACGGACTGGCAAGGTGTCTCCCGAAGCAAGAAAAGCATGGGAAATACTGGCAGACAAAGTGTATATCCAGCCGGCAC
>USSR01000522.1 GCA_900557355.1 uncultured Bacteroides sp. | reverse complement strand
CGGTTTCACACTAAAAGTATGGCGCCAGAAAGGTCCAAAGGCAAAAGGCGCTTTTGAAACATACCAAATGAAAGATATCCCCGGTGACACTTCATTCCTTGAAATGCTGGATATCTTGAATGAGCAACTGATTTCTGAAGGCAAAGAACCGGTTGTATTCGATCATGACTGCCGCGAAGGTATCTGCGGTATGTGTTCGCTCTACATCAACGGACATCCCCACGGTCCTGCAACGGGTGCTACTACCTGCCAGATTTACATGCGTCGTTTCAATGATGGCGACACTATCACTGTTGAACCTTGGCGTTCTGCCGGTTTCCCGGTAATCAAGGACTTGATGGTAGACCGCACGGCTTACGACAAGATCATGCAAGCAGGTGGTTATGTAAGTGTGCGTACAGGTTCTCCTCAGGATGCTAATGCTATTTTGATCCCGAAGCAGATTGCTGACGAGGCTATGGATGCTGCTGCTTGTATCGGTTGCGGTGCTTGTGTAGCTGCATGTAAGAATGGTTCTGCCATGTTATTCGTTTCCGCAAAAGTTAGCCAGTTGAACTTGCTGCCGCAAGGTAAACCCTAAGCATTGCGCCGTGCAAAAGCTATGTTGAGCAAGATGGACGAACTCGGATTTGGTAACTGTACCAACACTCGCGCTTGCGAAGCTGAATGTCCGAAAAACATTTCTATCAGCAACATCGCTCGTTTGAACCGCGACTTTATTATCGCAAAACTGAAAGACTAATCGGCCCTTTCTACATTTGATTAATATCACCAGAACTCCTCTGCCGGGAAACCGACAGAGGAGTTTTTTTATAGAAATATAAGAGCGAAATTTCAAATTTTCTTTATCAAAGTATTGTATACAAACGAAAACTCCCTAATTTTGTGATTGCTATAAAAGACTTAAGATGAACGTGCACAAAATCTGGATATTATTACTATTCTTACTAATCCCGACTATTCTATTCGCTCAAAAAACAAGAACAGTCAAGGGAAAAGTGTGCACAGCATCGGATACCCCCAAGGAGGAAGCCCCCTTACCTTACGCGAGCATTGTTATTGTAGGTGGAAAAGACTCCACTTTCATAAAAGGAGCTGCAAGCGACACGGACGGACACTTCAGCCTCCAGTTTAATCCTCAGAAAGGAACACAATATTTACTCAAAGCTTCTTATACGGGCATGCAATCCGTCTTTCGAAAACTGGATAGTAATGCTTCAACCATTAATCTGGGCAGCATCCTACTAGAAGAAGGTATCGAATTGGGAGAAGTGACAGTGAAAGCTCCAATACGTGAAATAGACCAGGTGGGAGATACCACCGTTATCAATGCAGCAGCTTATAAAACACCCGAAGGCTCCTATCTGGAGGCTCTGGTGAAACGTATTCCCGGAATGGAATATGACAGTGAAACCAAAACCCTGAAATACAATGGACTGCCTATCAATGAAATCAACGTAAACGGTGAAGCCTTCTTTGCGGGCGACAACAAAATGGCACTGGAGAACCTTCCTGTAGAGTTGGTCAGCAAGATAAAAGTATACGATAAGAAAAGTAAACTGGAAAAGCTGACAGGTGTCAGTACCGGAAAGGAGAACTATGTACTCGACTTGCAGACCAAAGCAGAATTCAATGGAACCCTTCTTTTATCGGGACAAGCCGGATATGGCAATAACAACAAAAAGGACTTCAACCTGCAAGGTAACTACTTCAAGAATAACGGAAACAACCTCTCCGTCATTGCCAATTCCGGTAATCTCAATATGAGAACCAGCTACAAGGACAACATACAGGAGAACGTTGCATTGAACTTTACCCAAAAGTACAATAAAAAGCTGACTCTCAACGGAAATATGTCCTATCACCACAATAACCAGGGTAACGTATCCACATCTTACAATGAACAATACCTGACAAGCGGAAACAAATACCAATACTCTGCCGGTAACAATACGAACGGCAGTCGCAATATGAATGCGACATTGGGCCTAAACTGGCAGGTAGATAGCATGACCTTTGTTAATATTTACGGTAATTTCAACCTCACCCGGAATAATAGTGCCAATAATAACCGTCAAGGTACATTCAATGAAAATCCTCATCTGGATATATTGGACCCTTTCAGTACCATCAGTGAGATACCCAATGATCAAAAAATCAATGATATTTCTATGGGGTCACTAATGAAAGGCGACCAACACCGGTCTTCCTTCCACGCAAATATCATGCACCGTATCAATCGAAAAGGAACTTCCGTCGGACTGACAGCTCAATACAATGATAGTAAAAATGACAATAACAACTTCTCCGTATCCTCAACAACCTATTATCAACTGAAAAACAGTGCCGGAAACGACTCTATACTCTACCGTAACCAGTACTCATCGAATCTATCGCCCAACCGTTCACAAGGCATCGGAGTGATGTTCACCCATCCTTTCACCAAGAAACTACGCTCACAAATCTCATATAATTTCAATTATAGCAAGCAGAAAAATGACCGCAATACATACGACCTGTCCGGCTTTATGGAAGAAGCAGAGGTGCAGCCCGGCTATCTGCCCAAGGGATATGAGACGAGCTACATTGACAGTCTGAGTAACCGAAGCCATAGCAGTACCCTACAACACGGAATCAATCTGTTTCTTAACTACTCCGATACCACCTGGAATGTCAATGCCGGAATGTCCGTTAAGCCCGAACGCCGTAGCCTGAACCAGAAAACAGGTTTGTATAAAGCCGATACCACCCTTCGCTCTGTCGGTTTCCAGCCTATGTTGTTCGTCTCATGGCAGAAAAAGAAAAACAGGATCATCCTACACTATTATGGAAATACCTCGCAACCGTCATTATACGATCTGATCGCCCCCACCAACAACAGCGATCCGCTCAACATCACACGAAGCAACCCTAATCTGAAGCCTACTTACAATCAATCCGTCCGACTGGAAGCACAGAATACGAAGCAAGGTATCTTTGCCACACTGAACTGGAACAACAGAATCAACAGCCAGACCCGTGCAGTAACCTACAACCAGCAGACAGGTGGGCGTGAAACCTATCCGGTCAATATCAACGGCAACTGGAACATGAACGGCGTACTTCGATATCAGAAGCGCATCAAAAGCTTTAGCCTGAATGCTAATGCCGGAAGCTCTTTTGCGCAAGATATCAGCCTCATCAACGAAAACCAGACCGAACAACCGGAGCGTAGCACCACTCACAACACCGGGATAAACACTGACCTCCGCCTATCCTATCAGCCTAAATGGGGAAACTTCGACCTGAACGGAAGATGGAATTTTCAACATTCTGCCAACTCACTTCTGGAAACAGATACTTACACCCGCAATTATGCTTTCGGAATAAACGCCTTTGCAGACTTACCCAAAAGTATACAGCTGAGAACTGATGCGAATTATTTTTTCCGAAACGGTACGAACATAAAGAAGGGGGAGGACGACCAATTTGTATGGAATGCAAGTATCACATGGCGTTTCTTGAAAAAGAAGCAAGCCGAGGTATCAGCCAACTGGGTGGATATACTCAGCCAACAGAAGAGTTATTACCGCAGCACTATGGCAGATGGCTTTTACGAGAGCCATACACAACAGATAGGCAGTTATTTCATTGTCTCTGTGAAATACCGTTTTAACCAGCCTCTCCGCAAGTAACTGATATTTCCTTTTCTGATGACTCTACTAATCGCCCCTGCCGCAAACCACGAGGAGAAGAGCCAAAATTCTTCTTACAGAAATTGGAAAAATGAGGCAAGGACTCAAAACCGTATTTAAAGCAAATTTCAGAAATCGTGGCATCTGTATAGCGAAGCTCATAGACAATGCTTTCTTTACGTTTCTCCATCATCCACTCGTAAACAGGCTTATGGAAAACAGAGTTAAAAATACGCCGGAAAGTAGTAATGGTATATCCGCCCAACTGGGCAAGTTCTTCCACAGTCTTCACTTTTGCATGATTTTTCAGAACGAAATACTGGAAGCTGGAAGTATATTTAGAAAGCGGATGCACCAGCATCGACAAATCGTAATCTGAATAAAACTGTCCAAGGATGAAAGCAAGCTCTTTCCGTTTAAATGAAAGTAGTTCCCGGCAGATTTTTTCTGATGCCAGATAAGCTTTTGAGGCTTCCAGAAAGAAATGCAGTTCCGGACTTATCTTTAAAGGAAAAAAGATTAACGGAGGAGTTACCTCAGTCATGATATACTTATAACGTTTTTCACAGAAAGACTCCGGTTGGTTAAAATGGTAACACACACATTCTGCATCTGCCAGAACAAGGATTTCATACTTTGATCCAATGGCCTGGAGAATAAATTCACCGGCATGCAAAACAGTCCCTGCATACTCCTGACTGTTAACGAGTACTTCTCCCTTCAACAGGAAAATCATGATATTCTCTTCGCACTTTTGAGCTGGAAGGTGAAAGCCTCTTGGATGAGAAGCGTAAACGATAGCATTGGCTACAGCCTTAGGGCAATGCTGACATGATATGTCCGCACCACATGCTGAGTAAGTTTGCATTGTAGATCGAATGTTTTTTGTTTGTTATTGTATCACAAAAGTAAGAATATTCCGAGAAGAAACAAAATAAAAGAAGACGATCTTCAATTCAACAATACTACAGCAAACGCAGCCTTTTATAACGAGTTCGAAGAAGCCTTATGAATCTTAAAAGTTGCAAGATTCCCTTTGTGGTCTGTAGGCCAAACGCAGGAAGGAGTCAGAAACTTATCTTTAGAATCGTTTTCTGTTATTATACCTCTGATAACTGTTTCAGAAGGGCCTACTAATATGCAATTTTTCAATAAAAGAATCGAGTCCATCGGATAATAATAAATAAAATCAATCCGGTCACGTTCATCTGCTTCAGGCGCCCAAGCTAATTTTTCCAGTTTAGCTTCTTCTGCAAGCTTATTTCCTGCAGGAAATGTGAAACCGGGATATCGAACAGGATTAGGATATTTTTCACGGTAACTATCCTTAAATCCGGCTTTATGAAGCATCATAGAACAATCCCAATGAATGACAGCCCCATTGTGATCCCATAGATTTTTTGTGTCCGCCTGCCAGTCCAAATGGGAAGGCTCGTTGAAATCTCCTCCCATAATAACCGGAC
>USSR01000521.1 GCA_900557355.1 uncultured Bacteroides sp. | reverse complement strand
ACATTAGGCAAAGATAAGCATGTAGAAAGCTTATGATTTCCTCGTTTGGACGGGAGTTCGATCCTCCCCAGGTCCACATAAAAGACTGATATGTAGTAATTAATATGCTACTATCAGTTTTTTTGTATGAAGACTTTCATCGTTAATCATGACAATCTCATTGATATTTTTTTCATCCTATATCTTAAAAGTTTAATTAATCTTCTTTAAGGATGGAGCTGTAAGATTAAATGTTGCTGGGGAATTTATGATTCTTCTTTTGTCTTTTTTGTTTTGGCGAAATTGGCAAATCCGGCGATATCTTATGCTAGTGCCTGTTGTAACGAGGGTTGTGGTAATGGACGGTAATATCAAAGTTATTGCAAATTACTCTATATGTAGATTTACTATGGTGGAGTTGTGATGAATTGATCAGGTGACATTATTGATAAATAGGCATGATGATCTATAAGTATGATTCGATAAAATAACTTATTGCTGATATTTTTGCTTTCTTCTTTGCTTATCTGTATAAAATCACTAAATTTGCATATTCTCATATATGGGTGATTATGTGCAAAATTAACGATAATAAACAAGAAATGATTCGATATATTGAAACTGTATTAGATTATCGAATAACTGTCGGCATAATGAATAAGAATAAAGTAGGCATGCTTCCTATGTTTATTACTGAAAATTATCAGATTCTCCAAACGCGGATATTTGACCATGAAGTTTGTTTGTTGTTTAGCAAAGGTAACAACGTATTTACTCCGGCCAGGTTATACAAACAGATGCTCTTAGTGCAGGCTAAATTGGATATGTTAGTAGTTTTTGTGATGGAGCATGTGGAGTCTTACAATTTACAGCGACTTATAGCACAGCGTGTGAATTTTATTATTCCAGGAAAGCAGATGTTCATGCCTTCTTTACTATTGGATATAAAGAAATTGCCTAAGAATGTTATTGATGAGAACCGGAGCATTCTAGCCTTTTCCCAATTTTTGATATTATATCATTTGCAAAAAGAAAGCCTGGATGGACTGACAACGCGGGAAGTTGCGGATAAGTTCTCTGTTTCTTATGCACATACAAACCGTGCTATCCGTTGGCTAGTAGAAAAAGCGTTGATAATACTGGAAGGAGGAAAAGAAAAAACTATGTTTTTTTCTAAATCGGGGAAAACTTTGTTTGAGTGGGCACTTGCATTTTTAATATCTCCGGTAGAACAGGTTTTGTATACAGATGATGTTCCAGATAATGAATCGGTTTGCCATAGCGGAGTGAATGCTTTGTCTGCTTATACAATGCTTAAAGATGAGGGTAGACAATATTTTGCTTTCTCTCGTAACCGTTTTAAAGAGACGGGTATTCGTACAGATAAACAATATGGTATCAACGTTATTGAAATATGGCGTTATGACCCGTTGCCTCTCTCTCTTGATGGTAATGTAGACAAACTTTCTCTTTACTTGAGTATGAGGAATAATCAGGATGAACGCATACAAATAGAACTGGAACAATTAATAGATACAATGATATGGTGAGAGGAATGAATAAATTCAGGACATTCTTTGCTGAGTTTACTAATAATTATGTTATAATTGGCGGGACAGCATGTGATTTTTATGAAGAGCGATACGGTCAAGAACCGAGGGCTACTAAAGATATTGACATCATTCTTGTGGTCGAGGCACTTTCGACAGATTTTGTTTCCCGATTTTGGGAGTTTGTAAAAGCTGGTGGTTATACCAGTCGCCAGAAAGGAGAGGGGAAGCATGAATATTATCGTTTCCTGCAACCTGAAGAGCATGATTTTCCATATCAAGTAGAGTTTTTTTCGCGTAATCTGGGTCTCTTGGATTTTCTGGATGATGCTCATCTGACACCTATTTCTGTGGACGATGATTTGTCAAGTTTGTCTGCTATACTAATGGACAATGATTACTATAATTTTACGATTGAGCATAGTTTGGTGGAAGATGGGATACAATTTGCTGGTATTGAGAGCCTAATATGCTTGAAAACCAGGGCTTTCTGGGAAATGGCGGAAAGAAAACTGAAAGATGGTACAGGAGATAGTAAACATATTGTTAAGCATAAGAAAGATGTGTTTCGATTAATTGCGATGTTGGCTGCTGAAGATCATTTTGAAGTACCTGAATCCTTGAGGGATGATTTGCGGGTGTTCTGTGATTGAGTATGGAAGAGTTGCCGGCTGCTGATTTCTTTAAGTCCATAGGATTGGCACGAGCAAAGGGGGAGAATCTCCTTCTTCAATTGAAACAATCATTTATATTGGAGTAATGAACTTTCAAATAGCTTCTGATTTGCATCTGGAATTTAAGGAAAATTCCAGTTGGCTGGCAAAAAATCCACTTGAAGTAACCGGTGATATTCTTCTACTCGCAGGAGATATCGGTTGTATTGGTAATGATGACTATACTGCTTATCCATTTTGGGACTGGGCTTCGGAACATTACCAACGCGTGATTATTGTATTGGGTAATCATGAATTTTATCGAATGTTTGACCTCAGTAAACTGTATAATGGTTGGACAATGAAAATTCGAAAAAATGTGGATTGCTATTATAATGCTATGGTGCCATTAGGTGAGAAAACAGTAGTAATAGCGACTACCTTGTGGTCGCATATCAACCCCGAAGATGCCTTTTTTATAGAACGCCATGTTTCGGACTTTGCCCAAATAAGGTATAAGGCTGAACCTTTTGGTTGGGAGCAATATAACATGGAACATGATTTGTGTATGCGTTTTTTGAAAACGAGTGTTACTGCTTGTGTTGATAAGGAGATAGTGGTAATGTCCCATCATGTACCTTCTATGTTATTGATGTCTAATGATGAAGGTAAAAATGGGCTTGAAGGAGCTTATGCTGTGGAATTGAAGGAATATATAGTGCAGAGTCCTGTAAAATATTGGATTTACGGACATTCCCATACAAATATTGATGCTGTGATAGGACAAACTTGTTGCATTTGCAACCAATTGGGGCTCGTTTCATCAGGGCGGTCAATTAATTTTCAGGCAGGCAAATATTTTGAACTTTAATTAAATAAGTAATTGAGTCCACTTTAAAAAGTCAGTTCTCTTATCCCGAAGTCTCCCCTTGGTTCCCGAAAGCCTAATAGTGTTATTACATAATCCCGTTCGACCACTTGTTCAAGGAAGAGTATGATTTTCCACATTGAACTTCTGACACCCCTCAAAAGAGTCCGTACAATGCTAAAGATGGCGCAATACAGGAAGATTACCATCCTCCTGAAGTTCATCCACATACATCTGTGGATCGCCTGCATACGATGCTTGGGCATCTCCCTATAGCGGGTCTTGCCATTACGTGTATGGAAGCTGTATTGAAACATCGCCGCTTCCACGTTGTTCCTTTTTGCTAGTTCCTTGGGATCCTGCGACTGTATTTGTTGCCGCAGTGCGGAATTGGCTATCTTCTTCTCCGTAAAGTATTGCCACGGATACCTTGGGTTTGCATCGGCCACTCTTATCCACCACCTTCTCCCGTGTTTCTCTGTCTTGCCAACATATACTGCCTGTACGACCTCTCCTGTTATGGTGTCAGTTACCATGAGTTCATTTGTCTCCTCCATCAGCTTCAGTACAAAGCGGTATCCGCCTTGCATCTTACCTGTCTTGAGCCAGAAACCTTTCTCAAAGGCCAAGTCGCGGTTGTCCGGGCTCTGGTAGGCGCCGTCGGTAAATATTTCCGTGACACTTTCTTGCGTGACGCACTCGCTGTTGGAAACGGCATCAGGCAGGAAAGTGCAGTCGCCATGGGTGGCCGTCTCTACCTGTACAGATGTGATTATGCTCGGTTTCCCGTCCTCCACCGTCTCTGTGATGTTGGTCACGTAGCCCTGCGTCTTGTGCCCATTCTTGTCACGCAATTGCACCCTGTCTTCTGTTACGGAGTACTGCTCGTTGAACAGCCTTTCCAGAAGGTCGTATCTGCCGTGGGAAGGGACAACGGAGGTGAGGATGGCGTAGATGTACTCGCCTATTGCCTGCAGACGGTTGTGGAGCGTGTCATGGTCCGAACGGTATATGGTCTTGGAAGAATCCTCCGAAAACCAGGACTCCGCTATACCCTGTATGTCCTCGGGAAGCGAGTCAATACCAACGGAATTCAAATATAGCTTCAGGGTCTTGTGTATAAGCTCGTGCCTTGAGCAGGAGGCAATGTTGCTGCCTATGAGCTTGCTGTCCATCTGCACGCACTTCCCTGAAATCTTCAATTTCTTGACTTGCGCCCCAGTAACTTGTTCAAAGCACAGCTGCAACAGGTCTGTACCTGTTGCTACATAATAGTCACAGATGCGGCGACGCAACAGATAATATGTGTCAAGGGAGGGCAGGACGTCATCAAGCAGCACCAGCCCAAGGGCACGGCGGGTCAGTATATCGAACTCGCACTTCTTGAAAAGCTCCTCATCACTGGAGCCGAAACCTTCTTTCAGGATGGACGTCGTCACTAATGTCCGGATGGAAGAAACGCTACGGCCCGCTTTCTTCCCCTTGGGGAACAGAACCTGAAAGATGCACTTCTCTATGCGTGAAGTTACCTTATGGAAAAACACGTTATGCCATGCTTGGGGATCCAAATAGTGCTTTGACGTACGACTGCAGAGGTAAGTCTCGGGAGTCGAAAATATATCCAATTGACGGTTATCATCTGTTTTCTTGAACATATGGAGGTTTCATTTGATTCTTAAGGGTACGACTTCTCAAGGACATGACCAAATCATACAATGACTTGGTTGACATTTTACTTTTTAAAGTGGACTCAATTATTGATAGAATAGGAAAATGACAAATAATAAGGGAGTGTTCATTGCGGACACTACCCATGAAAAGCTTGCATAACTTTGTTTATTGTGGGTTTTCCATAATTTCTTTTGCCATTTGCGGATTGGTTTTTTCTACCCCTGTGAATAGATAGATTATCATACCGGCATCTGATGGGTCGAAACAGGTTCCCTTCTTTTTGATGCAAGAGGAAATTCGCTGGTATAAGAAATCCCATGCTCCCTTTTTATATTTAGGACTAGTAGTGGTGCGATAAAAATCCAACCACTGTTATTAAAATATTAGTATTTTACTGACTGATGAATGGTGTGAATTT
>USSR01000520.1 GCA_900557355.1 uncultured Bacteroides sp. | reverse complement strand
ACAAAATCAAGTCACCTCCGGGAATCTGGAAAAGAACCGGATTCCAACAAGCTTTTCTGCGGGCAATAAGTTTTCCTTGTTCATCTTTCACAGGTGTACAAGTTGAATCGATTCCAGCCAATACAGCTTGCGAATCTTTGAGCGAGAACACACCGTCAGCGGCAAGCTTAGGGGCAGTCCATTCTTTGGAACCTTTCAGCTTACGACATACCCAAATGCAACAATCCGGATTGCGCTCTTTGGTTCCTCCGAAGAAAGAGGCTACGAGATCACCATTTTTCAGCTCTACTATCGTAGCTCCATGACATTCGGGGAAAGAAGCGTTTTCATACAGAAATTCATCAGTCAGAATAGCCGTATTCCGGGTGGGAATGTCTACACTGAAATGATATTTTCCCGAACCGATTTTTTCTTTCCGTCCATCCGGAAGATGTACTTCCCCCGTCGTATTGGCGGGAAGTTCGATATCCCATTCCAAATGTGTGGGAGTCTTTGTCCATCGGCTGGTTATTTTTCCGTAGATACTCATGTACGATGCATCCACGTTACTCAACTCCTGAATTTCAAAAGCCGGCTGGAAGACGATATGCTTGTAACCGGACTTCCAGCGGTCCGCACGGATACCTGCTAGGTTATTGAAGCACCAAGGCAATAAATCACCTAAAAGCATCACGTGATTACCGCTATTCATTTCAGGATTTGCCGTATCACCGTTCCATAACTCCCAAATAGTGGTAGCACCTTTTTCAACCATATATCCCCAGGAAGGATATGTTTTATTGGTAGCCAGTAGATAAGCTACATTGGCATGACCGCGACGGCTCAATTCACGCAATAGCCATTGTACACCGATTACTCCGGTACTTATATGTCCCTTGTTGGTTGTAATAATGGAAGTTACGGCATTTTTAGCTACTTCATTGATGTAGTTCTTTGGCACTAGACCAAAAGCAAGTGGCAAGATATTGGCAGTAACTGTGTTGTTACCATAGAAAATACTGTCCGGATATAAGGTATGTCCCGGTACGGGAGAAGTACCTTCTTTTATGTGTAGAAAACGGGCATTGAATGCGTCTTTCATGCGATGTTCCAAATCTTCCCATTCTTCTGCGTCAGCTTTCAGCCCTTGCAGGCTTGCAAAGCGGTGCATCAGTTGTAATACCTTTAGATAATAAGCCGTTGCGATCAAAGCTCCGTCAGTCTTGCGGGAAGGGTCCTTACTATGAATTAACTCCAGTGATTCGGGCGGAACGCACCAGTCACCATATTTATCTTTGGTGATGATAAAATCTTCTGTCATGTAGTATTCCCGGATATGAGATACCCACTTCTTGATAGCCGGATAATTCTCTTCGATCGGACGTTTATCTCCAAAGTTTGTGAAAAGCATGTCGCAGGCCATTGGTAAAGCGGCAGGCCAGGTCACATTGTCCGAGTAGTAGTTCCAGTATGCCGGGGCTACATCAGGAATACAGCCGTCTTCCCGTTGTGCTTCGCGGATGTCACGCGTCCATTTGGTATACATGGCGTAATTATCGAAAAGCATGCTTTCTCCCCAACAGCCCATGGTACGGTCACCCAACCATGGTTGGCGTTCATTCCGTTGCGGACAGTCAACCGGCATCCCTTTATAGTTGCTCCGGATTCCCCAAAATGCATTACGGATAATCTTATTCAGAGTTTCGTCAGAACAGTTGAAAGTACCAGTATGCTCCATTTCATCTTCTACTACTTCGGCAACGAAATCTTCTGCCTTCGCATTCGGATAACCGCTGACTTCTACATAACGGAACCCATGATAAATAAAACGAGGTGCCCAGGTAGCATCTTTTGTTTCGCGTCCGCTGACAACATATACATCTGTAGAACGGGCATCCCTGAAGTTTCTTGTATAAAGTTCGCCATTGTCTTGCAGACTTTCTGCAAAACGGAGACGGATGCTATCGCCAGCCTGTCCTTTTATCCGGAAACGTACCCAGCCCGCCATATTCTGACCGATATCCAGGATATATTTGTTACCAAGCTTTTTAATAGAAACGGGCTTCAGGGTTTCTGTAACTTTCATGCCCGGCATCATTTGTGCGCGCAATGTTCCTGAAGGAATACTGACACGTTGGGCCGGCATCCAGTTTTTGTCATCATATCCGGTTTGAGTCCAGGCTCCTAGCTCTTTACGGGCATCATATTCTTCGCCATCATATTCATTATTGCTACGGATAGGACCTTCAGTAGTCAATTTCCATGAAGTGTTTGTAGCAATCGTTTCTTTGCTGCCGTCTGCATATTCCACAATCAGATTCAACCGGAGTTTAGGATAACCGAAAGTCGGTATCTTATACGGTTTATAGTTCTGACGCATCGTATAGAAGCGACCATTTCCGAGAGTTACTCCAATAGCATTTTCTGTTTGAAGCAGTGAAGTAACATCGTATGTGTTGTACAGAATTGTTTTCCGGTAGTCGGTAGGAGCAGGTGCCAGTACTTGATTGCCGATGCGTTGTCCGTTGATAAACAACTCGTACAATCCCATTCCGGCGATATGTACTGTGGCACGTTTCACACTTTTCTTTACTGCAAACTCTTTACGGAGATAACGGGCTGCCAAACGGCTCCATCGTGTTTCGCTGTCTCCGGGAGCGGCCCTGTCCAAGCCGATCCATTGTCCTTGCCAGTCCGCTTCATTAAATAGTCCGGTGATCCAGAAAGCCGGAACACTCCAATTCGTTGCACCTTTGTTGGTGTCTATTTTCACTTTCCAATAGTAGGGAGCATTACATTTTAATGTTTTTCCCTGATAAGTGATCCATTGGGAAGCGTCAGATTCAATCTTTCCTGAATCCCAAATATCTCCTTTTCCTTGTTCCAATAGCTCCGGGGAAGATGCGACAAGAATGTGATACGCAGTTTGTATCACATTCTGTTCATCCGATTCGATGCGCCAGCTCAATCGGGGTTGGCGCACATCGATACCTGCCGGATTTTTCAACTGCTCCGTTCGCAGGTCAGTGATACCTATGGCTGCGTATATGGACCCGGTAAAGAGCAGAAGAAAGAAAAATGATACTATTCTTTTATTCATAAGTATGTTTTCATAATTCGTTTATATAATAAATTTAAGCACGGATTGCACGGATTAACGCTGTTGTTTTAATTATCTGTCATTCTGAAAGCCGTGAAATCCGTGTAATCTGTGCCTAATAATACAAAATTATTTAGCCCATTTTTGTTGTGCATTTGGTAATTCTGTCCAGGCCTTCTCTACATAGTTCTTACTACTATCCACTACAATCAGAATATGATCGTTTCCACTGCAATAACCACTGTCGTGCTGGAATTTGTGCACTCCGTTATCAAATTCTCCGATGTATTCCAGTTTACCATCTTTCGTGGTGTACCACCAGGCATTCTTTTTTGCGCCGCTAATCTTGCTGAAATCAACTTCCATCGGACGTCCGGTATAGTTGTATACCATCAGATAATCATTTCCACGTGTAGCGATAGCGCGGTCATAACGTTCTCCATTCTGTCCTGTGATGATAGACTGATCGGGTATGCGTTCGAAGAACGGGAAAGTCAACATCAGGTTTTTCAGATACTTCATCTGATTGTAGCCCGGATCATTCAACGCATCATACCAAGGTTTCTTTGCACCATAAGCACCACCTACACCCGGTTTGATAAATTGCATGATGGAATTATGACCGTAAGTATGTCCGAAAGAACCTGCAAATACAGACCAATAAGCATAACGACGTACGTCATAATCCTTCCACAACAGTTCGTTTTCATCGTGCAGACCATGAGGTATTTCTTCATAGATCGGTTCACCGTCAATCACAGGCTTCATGGGTTTCATGGCCAGGCTGCGTTCTACAAAACGCCAGTTATCTTCTTCCGTATTTTCTTCGATAGGGTAGTCACCATCTCCGAAACGTTGCCCGTAGCGACGATGTCCGCTTTGAAACATGTTGAAATCCAACCAGGGAGCGTTATTGAACCAAGTTGCGGAAGTTGTTCTTCCACGTGGATGGAATGTCATCAGGTGATTTTTGTCGATAGCTTTGATAGAGGTTGCCAAAGCTTCCCATTCAGCAGTTTTCACGTCGCCACGGATATCTCCACCGATAAACCAGATAATATTCGGTTCGTCCTTATAACGCTCTGCCAAAAACTTGCCGTATGCTTTTGCCTGTTCTACAGTCATCTCGCCCCGGTTCACCGGGCTTCCCCAAATGCAGACCATGCCGATATATTGTCCCTTCTTTGCTGCTGTACGGATGATGTAATCCATGTGATCCCAATAACCGTATACGCCTTTTTGATTGATGTTTTTGAAGTTGTATCCGTCAATCATCGAATATTGTCCGTAGATATTCATAGACGGAACATTGTTCAACGTTTGAACCTGAATCACGTTGTATCCGCGACGTTTGCATTGTTCCAGGTAATATTCGGCTTCATCCCGGTTCAAGCGTTCGGGCAATAGCCAACCGGTTTCTCCTAACCAAAAGAAAGGAGCACCGTTTTCGTGTTTCAGGTAACGTCCCTCTTCGGAAACTACGAGTTTGCCGTTGTCCCAGGGGATATACGTCTTTTGTGTTTTCTTCTGTGCTGCAGCCGAAGTTGCCATTGTCAATAGCAGCAACAAAAGGGGAATAATCTTGAATTTTCTCATTGTATTTTATCGTTTTTAGTTTATTTTTTAGTCATTTTCTCATACTCAATAGCAGCCAAGATGAATGAACCTACCGATTTCGGATCATTTTCTATGATCGGTTCACTGATATAATACTCAAATGAGCCGTCACGATATCTTTTTGAATCTCCGCCCAATCCTGCAACAGCACAGCAATTGGTAATTGTATAGCTGCCATCTTCTTCCAAACGGGTAAATGTCTTTACCATTCCGTCAAAGGCTTTTTGTGTCGGTTCGATATACTCGTTGCCAATATATCCTTTATTGATAGCTTTGGCAAGCGTATAGATAAACAGGGCAGTGGCAGATGATTCCAAATAATTACCTTCACGTGCTCCCTGATCGGTTACCTGATACCAGGTTCCGGATGAAGGATCTTGGTATTTCACAATCGCTTTTGCCAATCCCTGCAGAATTTGTATAATGCTGTCGCGTCCGGCTGTTTCCTGTGGCAGGAAGTCC
>USSR01000519.1 GCA_900557355.1 uncultured Bacteroides sp. | reverse complement strand
CCAATAATAGCCGACTGCGCTTTCATTCCCATTTCAGCCGTGTTCAGGTTCTTGCCAACTTTGGAAAGGAAGTAACTATAAGCAGCCTCATTGGCAGCAGGCACTTTCTCACCGGAAATAGCTATCAGATAGAGATAGGTCATTGCCGGATGTGAGAGGGTAGTTATTTTAGCTCCGTCTTTCTCTGCTTTACGGAGATTTTTGTATTCCTCCAATGCTTGTTGATGCAGATACTTGAAAGCAGCTTGTTGCATAGAAAGGGCATCACCGGAATTCTTTTGTCCGGTAAGTAAAGGCAGACGAACGAGAAGTTCGGTGATATATCCCGTCATATTACGACTCCCCGGCATCCCTTTATACCAGCTCCATGCGCCATCGGTATCTTGCAGTTCTTTCAATCGGGTAAGAGTGGTTATATTATTATTTACCAGGTTATTGAGATCGAACAGTGTAGCAATACGAGCTTGCTGCTCAGCTTCTGTAGTGGCCTCCAGTAACCAGGGACTTTCTTCAAGAAGGATATTCTTCACATCCTGATTCTTCTGCAGCTGGCTGAGGAAGGTTTCTTTCTTACCACCTTGCATACGCCAACTATCGAATACAGCTTTAATGCGTGGCTGGCTATTGGCAATGTAAGAAGCAAGGGAATTGGCATAATATGCGGCAGCCCAGGCAGTAGCATTATCTGTACGAGGTTGGCTCAATACCGGCAATGCTTGTACGGCATACCAAGCCGGATTTCCGGTAAACTCCACTGTCAGACGACGGTCGGTAGCCGTACGGCTGTTATTATTGAACAGGCTGTCCAGAGAGAAAGTGCGGGTTTCTTCACCTCGTATCGGCATAGCAAGAGTTTCAGTGATATATTCCTTATCACTCAATACAGGCAACAGGTGTTGCTCGCCATCACTGAAAGTGCCGCCATCGGCAATCATGCGTACACCTAAGAAGTCGTACTTATCCGTCACGGTAAAGCGGAAGGTTACGGGAACAGTCTTTCCCGCTTCCACAGTGAAAGGTTGACTCTGTGTGGAAATCACTTTCTCCGTCATCGGGTCGAAGAGGATGAATTTTGTGGTTCCTTTCAAGGCTTTTCCTGTCAGGTTAGTTACGGTTGCGGCAATACTCGTTTTATCCCCCACCCGCACGAAACGTGGCATGTTGGGTGACAACATAAATTCTTTGGACGTTACGGCAGAAGCATCCAGCGTACCCGTGAGCATACCTTTCGTATGGGAATATCCGCGGAAATTCCAGCGCGTCAGACTTTGCGGCATAGTAAAGGAGAAAGAAATCTCACCTTGTTCATTGGTGCGCAGTTGCGGATAGAAGAACGCTGTTTCAGCAAAGTTAGTGCGAAGTTCAACTGTGGAAGCTCCCCCTGTAGCCATTTCGGGTGCTTCCATCGCTTTCTCAAAAATCGCATGTTCTTCAATATCCGCGTCATCATCCGCAACAACCATATCCGCCGAGTTTTTTGCCATAGCCCTGCTCTGAACAGTTGCCATTCCTCCTACGCTACCAGTAAAATTAGCCTTCCTTGTACTCCTATATCCCAACACTACCGCTCCCGCAAAATCTATTGGAGAATAGAAACGGTCATATATCATCACAGGTACTTTCCAATCTTTTATCGGGAAGCTACAAGAGTAATACAGCCTGTTCATATAGCTTTCATGCCAACCGATACCAGGCATATAATTGGAATAGTCTACAAAGAAGCTCTGGCGGTTATAATATATCTTATCCAAAGAAGCGTCATACATCGTAGCAAGCATTTCAGCCATAGCCGGGGTGCCTTGCGGAGTCTTTATCGTCAAGCGCCATTCTTCTTCCTGTCCGGGGCGTAGCTTATCGCGGAAAACATCCCATTTCATGGTCAACTCCTTGTCCGGCACGCGTTTTCTCAATCTTACCAGCTTTGAATAATGTTTGCCGTCTTTGACGAAAGTAAACAGGTATTCGATTCCATTGCCGTATGCCTCCCGATAGGGAACATCAAAACGGACTATAGAGTCGGACAACTGAAGCGTCTTGCTTTCCAGACGCTGTTTGCCGTTGAATATATCCAGCATCACGTAAGCGTCTTTATAGGAAGTTCCAAAACAGAACTGTGCCGGATGTCCGGCATCAAACTCGTCATTGCGGATGTAGAACCAAACGTCGGACTTCACCACTGGGCGATTATCAGTATAAGAGAAAAGAACAATCTTCTTTTCAAAGTCCACGTTTCTGCCCTGGTCGTCCTTAGCTTTCAGTTGCAGTTCATATTCACCGGAAGGCAAATTCTTCCATTCCGGCAACAGGGTGGCTACATTAGATTCAAAAGTAGCACTGATGCGAACCAGTGAATCTCCGTTCACTACCTGCAGCAGACGGTAATCGCCTTTCAGTGCTACCGGTCCTCCATTAAGGTTCTTCGCATGGAAAGTAAGACAAATACTATCATCCTTGCAGATACGTTCCTCACCATCAACAGAAAGAACTACCGAACGATTGCCTGCTGCCAATGATGTGATGGCTGTCTGCGTTTCACCGGCCAGGTTCGTGACGGATGCTTCTATCCGATAGGTATAATAGACGTTATTATCATCATCACCTTTCAGACAAACAGGGATGATGAAATCTCCATCATCGCCTACGGTTACGTTGCCGGAAGCGATAGGCGTGCCTCCATTTCCATATCCCCGCCACCACGAATAAATATTCCGGATAACTGTATAATTCAATTCCAGTCCCTGCAAAGGTACACCACTGAATGAACTTGCATTACCCTTCACTTGTACACTGTCTCCCACCTGATAGGATGCCTTTTGAGAATCGAATACGATATCAAAGGTTGGACGTTTATATTCTTCCACTTGTATATCCGCCCAGCCCTCGCTCTCTGCACCGGAAGCTTCTATGGTATAATTTCCATTCAAGCAGGCCGTGGGAAGCATAAACTCCGTTGCAAATGAACCGAACTCGTTCGTCCGTAGTTCTTTGCGTGAAATTTCCCTGCGGTTTACGTCACGTAGCACCACTCCACATACAGCATTCGGGATTACATCAGCCGTATCACCCTTTTGAGTATAGGCTATACCTTTCACATAAACAGTTTGTCCGGGACGATACAAAGAACGGTCGGTCAGTAGCTCCCACTCATTTTGCGGTTCCTCAAAATCGTCTCCCCAACTCGCAAAAGAACCGGAAGATGTACGCTGAAGCAGCATTGCCGTATCCAAACCTTTTCTGACCACCAAAGAACGAATCTTTGAATCCGACTTATACACTGCTTTACCGGCTTCATCGGTCGTTTTCCGTTCCACTTCCTTGTTATCCTTTCCTATATAATAGGTAGAATAGAAAATGACTTCAGCGTTAGCAACTGGATTACCGGTTTTAGCATCCAGCACCACTACCTCATTATTATTTCCCGGCAGTGCTATTGTCAGAGCCTTAAATCGGGTCAGATAAATGAAATTTTCCGAGCTCTTACCTTCTTTACTATCCGGAACAATCTGCAAGACATAAATGCCCGGTTCATCAGGCAATAAAATACTATATGTACTGGAAGCTAACTTATAATCTTCCGGGCGGGGCAACACCAAATGTTCCGCCTTTACCTTACGGGTATATTTCTTATAAAAAACAGAGTTTATCTCCGGCATTTCAGTAACCGACTCTGTCAAAGTGGTACGGAACAAATTGACTGTAAAGCCATCTAAGTTCTTGTGAGTAACCTGCAATGCCAAAGAATCCCCGGGATAGGCAGTCTTATTCGCATTCAAAGTCAGTTCGGGGCGCAGAATATCTTCCTTCAGACTATACAATGCCGAAATTCGTTTGTAATCGGGATACAAGCTGATAGCCTCATCACAAAGCTGCAAAGCTTTCTGATTTTCCTGTTCGTTGCGATAGTAACGCGCCTTAGCCAGATAGGCTTCCGCACAGACATCACGCTTAGCGTAATCTTTAATAATACGATCCAGCGCACGCAGGTACTGGTTCGGAGCATCACTCTCCCCCTCTTTTAAAGTACGGGGACGAAGCAATACATCTTCTCTCTGATTGCGCCACTTCATGTAATCCAACATAGTCAACACAGTTGCATCCTCCCGGTCCGGCATCTTCCGGTAAGTATTAATCATCTGCCCGTAAATGCCCATGATTTTACTTTTCACAAGCGTATCCGTATCAAAGTCCGATACGTTTTGCAAAGCCTCAATGGATCGCGATGCCAGCAAATGATACATATCATGGTGATAATACTCACTTGCATCTCCTAAAATTACAAAAGGAACATAACTGCGTGAGGACGTATTCAGCAGTTCAACCGAGTCTTTCAGAGCCTCATCGGTATATTTCATAACTTGTTGCATGAACAAGTTACCACTCCACCCACGGATATCTTTCGGCAAGGCATTTCCCTCCAAATCGAGCGAAGTGCGTTGCCTTAATTCCCAACGGTTACCTACCACATAATCAGCATAGATATTAGCTACCAACGAATTGAGTACAGCACGGCTAACCGCATTCTGTTCCAACTTAGCCCATTGTTCCAATCCTTGCAGATTGACATAAAAACTATCAGGCGTCAACATATCCTGATTGTCTCTCCGGCACATATAAGCTTTCAACATCTGCGGGGTATTTTTTTCTTTCTCCCCTTTCCGGAATATCTCATCCGTCAGCTTAATTACGGTTTGCGGCAGGCTTTTCTGTTCCGCCTGCTCCACTTGTTTCCACAACTTATCAAACGACTGCGCATGCAACATGGGCATACAACCCCAGAATACAGCCAGCAGTATTAAGCCACAAATTCTTTGAATCCTTTTCATAGATATTATTCTATTAATCTTTGTACTAACAACAAAGTAAGGGAATAAAGTTTAAACAAAAGCTGATTTTTATATAAAAAAGCTTTCAAGGAGAAATAAAAAAAGTGAGGAGTACGCTTTCGAACGTACTCCTCACTTCATAAAGTTCAAGTTCAATTAAATACTTTCTTACTTCTTCAGGGTATACCCCATCATCAACATCTCATTCCGACCTACTTCGGCGAGAATGTTTCTCCATGTTTTAAAAATCTTTTTTTTCATAACCTTAAAAATTAAACTAATACCTAAAATTCAAATACACACAATCTAAAAGAGGGGTTTAGTAAATTGTTGCGTAACCCCAAACATGC